>JAITVC010000198.1 GCA_031286005.1 Bacteroidales bacterium | reverse complement strand
ATGCCCGAGTTGCCTTGTGTGCCATAAGACACTTTCAACTTAGCATCGGTAATAAACCCCGTACTTTTAATAAACTTCTCGTTGGTCATATTCCACATACCGCCGATGCTCCAAAATTGAGCATTACGATTTTTAGCCCCAAATCGCGAACTGGCATCATTACGCAACGAAAAATCGGCGTAAAAACGATTGTCAAAGCTATAATCCAACCGTCCGAAGAACGATAAAGACGCAGAACTACTTTGACCTGAAATAATTGAGCCGGGAACAAGCGTTCCATTATTATTACCATTTATAGTCATGGTACGATCTTCGGTTAAACCCTGAACGGCTAATGCTTCACTTGCCGAATTGCTTAAAATACCTTCTTGCCCCACCAAAGCCGTAATTTTATGTTTTTTGGCCAATTCAAAACTATATTCCACAACATTGTTGGTGGTCATGGTAATATAGGTTCCACTTCCAATTGATCTAACTCCACCGGTAGTCAAACTCATCGCTTCGGCATACGAAGGCAGCGTATAGCTATCCGATTCCGAAAGATAGGCGTTGGTTCCCGAACGGCTGATGAACTTAAGTCCTTTCAGAGGCGTAATTTCCACGAAAAAACTTCCCGTTAACGTAGAAACAGTGCTCAAACTTTTTTTGTTTTCTGTTGCATACGCAGGATGTGGCAAACGAGTGCCACCATCCGTTGGAATGATATCATACCGATTTCCGTTTTCGTCCATAGGCGAGTACCACGGAAGTTGATTAATTTTTATAAGTCCTGCCCAATCACTGTCGGCATTATTACTGCGTTCACTGCGAGAAATCAACGTATTTACGCCCACCTTCAACCAATCTTTGGCTTGCGATTCGATATTGGCACGAACGGTGTAGCGGTCGAAAGATGAACCGTAAGCTGTGCCTTCTTGCGAATATTGACCTGCGGATAAGAAATAGGTTGTTTTTCCGCCACCGCCGGCAATCGACAGATCGTTTTGAAAAATCGGCGCATTACCTCTCATATACACATCAATCCCATCCGTTCTGGTTTCTGTGCCATACTTATTTCGAATATCTGCTATTTTTTCGGGAGTCCATACGCCAATGGCAAGATTTTCTCTGAATGATAAAAGTTCGTCCGAAGTCATCAATTGGTCAAAATAGCTTTTATCCGCCATAGACGAAAATCCGTATTGCGAACGCAAGGTTATTCGCGCATCGGTGTTTCGGCTACCGCGTTTGGTCGTAATCACGATAACCCCATTAGCCGCACGAGATCCGTAAATAGACGTAGCCGAAGCATCTTTGAGAACGGTAACGCTTTCAAAATCGTTGGGATTCATGGCTAAAACGGTACTTGCTTCAATTTGAATACCATCTACAACATAAAGCGGCGCTGAAGATGTTGTTGTACTCAATGACCCTAATCCGTGCAAACGCAACGTTTGCGTTTCATTCGGATTTCCACTATTAGAGAAAACTTGCAGCCCGGCCACTTGGCCTTGAAGGGCATCCAGCACATTGGCACTCGCCCGACCTTGCAATTGCGCAGAGCTCACTTGCGACACCGAACCTACTGAGGTTCCCAGTCGACGAGCCGTACCATAGCTCACAATCTCAACCCCTTCAATAGCTGTTGCATCACTTTGCATGACCACATCAATGGTGGTTTGGCTACCGATTTCGATTTCTTGGGGAGTCATACCCATAAAAGTAAAAATCAGCGCTGTAATATCTTCCGGAATAGTGATGGTGTATTGCCCCATCATGTTGGTAGTTGCACCCAAAATGGTACCTTTAGCTTGAACTTGCACACCGGGAATACCCTCGTTGTCTTCGGCATTCGTAACAATGCCACTAACCGTGCGCTGCGCCAGAAGCGCATGAGTCCCTGCAAACAGCAGAAACAGGAATAGGAATGTAAATTTCTTCATAATCGTTTAATATTTAGTTCGCAACTATTTTATTATTGTACAGTGGCTTCGACTCCGCTCAGCCACCGGGTTCCGGGCGTTGAGCGGAGTCGAAACGTCCTATTTAAGTAATTTCTCCAACAATGGTATCAACTCCGGCGAAGAAGGACGTGGTGCATCAACAGAGAAAATATTCCCATCTCGGTCAAATATCAGAAAGCGAGGAATGCCTGCAATATTATACATTTTGGCAATGCTACCTTCCTTATCGCCGCTATGCAGTTGAATGCCGGGAAGTTTTTGCGCAACAATAAAATCTTTCCATTTTTGCATATCTTTGGCTGCATCTACAGAAATACCCAGAAACACAATGTTCTCGTTGCCGGCAAAATGTTCTTCCGTTTTTATCAAATGTGGAAATTCCGCACGACAAGGTCCGCACCACGTAGCCCACACATCCAAATGCACAATTTTACCCTTGAGATCGGAAAACGAAACTTCGTTTCCGCTCGTATCTTTGAAAGTCCAAGCACGTCCTGGTCCCCCTATACCTTGTTCTGCATGGTCGTGGGCCACACGCTTTTTTTCTTGTTCGTAGTATTTTTTTTGGTTTTCGGTAACGATGAGTTTACCGTATTGATTATCAAAATTTTCTAATTTCCAAAGTTCTTTTATGTTCGATAAAATTTGGTACAAGGCAAGGTCGCCTTTAACTTCTTCATTTGCTGTAGATTTCATTAAACGCTCAACGTTTGTAGGGTCTTGTTTGCCGCTAAATTTGTTTTCATTCGACATCACACAAACGAGAAAAAAATTGCTGTACGGATAAATGAATACATCGCTATTGGTAAGCAAGTTTTGAGCTGTCAGAGATTCGAAATAATTCGTTAAATCTTTGGTTGTTGGTGGATTGCGTTGCGGCTTCCGGAAAAACTGAAGGGCATTATCCATTACATCAAATTTGCGGAGTTTGGCAAAGTTTTCATCAAATAACGGATTTCTGGTTGATTTGGGTGAATACGTGCTGGCTTTTGCCACCATATCATCTACCAAAGGGAAAAACTGCACAAACGACATCACAGATGGATAAACTCCGTGTCGTTCTAATGGAAAAATGAAATTATGCCAGTCTTCCATGGCCAAATTTTCTTTAGTATTTTCACCAACAAGTCTGTAAGTGCTATCATCCACAACCACATTGAGTTGATCGCCGGGTTTTAGGTAAAACGTGTAGTTGTTTCGTTTCATGAGGGGTTGTCCGGTGCCAACTACAAAAAAGCCTTCTGTGGATGTAACAGGCTTGAATGTAAAGGTTTTATCCTCTTGGATACGAGCCGTATCAATACGTTCTAAACGTCCGCCGACCACTTCATACAAAGTTATTCGAGGGGTTCTTTCCTGACGTTCCCACTTTCCGGAAACGGTAAATGGTTGTTGAGTAAAACTGTTAAAAGACAGCATAGTGCTGCTTAAAACAAGGACTGTAGAGATTAATTTTTTCATGATTTTATGTGTTTTTTAAGTTAATTTCTCGTATCTTTAACATTAAGGACACAAAAGTACAAAAAAACACCCAATCATCCCCCTAAATCCCAAAAAGCTTTGTCCGAATTTCAAAAACTCGTACAAAAAACCCAAATCTGAAAATTCAAACAATTGATAATTAATTATATATTTGTAAATTGTTAAGGACAAAAGATTAATCCGCTAACAAGTTAAGTATTAAGGGTTATATGTGAATGACAACAAACAACTCGCAAACTGCTAACACTTTACAACACTCAAACAGGACGTTGTTATATACTTGTTATCTATTTGTAGTCTACTTATAGTCTATTTGTAGTCTATTTGTAGTCTATTTGTTATATATTTGTTATGTATTTTGTATGTACAGGTTATGTACAGAGTATGTACAGGGTATATCCACGTTATATCCAAAACAATTCATAATTTTTTCGTGTCTTTGCACAAGAAATAGTCTTGCCTTATCTATTTCAACATATTAGCCATTTGCTCAATACATTTCTTCTTCTGTTCCAAATTAGGATGAACATATAAATTCAACGTGGTAGTGATATTTGAATGTCCGAGTATTACGCTAACCGTTTTATAATCACAATTACTTTCGATACATCTTGTTGCAAAGCTATGCCGTAATCCATGAAATTTCAATTTCGGAATATGCAAATCCACCATCAGTTTTTTATAGTAATTGCGATAGGTTCGAGGTTCTGTAGGCTTCACGTCATTCGTTAAAACAAAAAAGTTACCATTCACTATTTTCTTCATTGGTTTCAGTATTTTTAACAAATTGTTAGTCATTGGAATATCACGAATGGAATGTTTTGTTTTCGGTGTATCAATTACAAGCTCTGTGTATTTACCGCCATTTTCCATGATATAAATGCGCTGTATCGTTCTACGAATGCTTATGATTCCCGCCTCGGTATCAATGTCGTTCCAAGTCAAAGCACAGATTTCACCGATTCGTATTCCGGTGCTCAGACAAATGTAAACACCCAAATTCTTGAACGTAAAGTTTTCTTGAACGTAGTTCATGATGCGCTTTTGATTAGTTTTACCCAGCACTTCTACATCATGCTTTTCCCTCTCTGTTGGGAACTGAATATCAAATGGTATATATTCAAAATATTTATTTTTCGCACCGAATTTCAAAATCATCTTTAAGACGATTAACATATCTTTGATAGATTTTTGACTCAAACCTTCGTTTAATTTTTGAAAAACGAACATTTGCACATCTATTTCTTCAATGTGATGTTTGTTACCAAACACAGGCAATAAGTGGTTTTCAAGCAATAGTACATAGGCTGAATAGCTTGATTTTTTCACATACTGTTTTTTGTCTGTTTTCCATAATTCAACGATTTCGGCAATCCTTCCGTGTTTCTCCATAATAATTTATTTTTTAATTTATTAAATTCTGTTTATCAAAGATAAGGAAAAGAATTGGAATCTTCAATGTTAAAGATACGAGAATAACTTAAAAAACACATAAAATCATGAAAAAATTAATCTCTACACTCCTTGTTTTAAGCGGCATAATGCTGTCTTTTAACGGTTTCGCACAAGCATTTACCATTTCGGGGAAATGGGAACGAGCAGAAAAAAGTCCTCGGCTGATGTTGTTTGAGGTGGTCAATGGCAGCATGAAATTTGCCGACACCGCTCGTATCCAATCGGATAGATCTTTTACATTCAATTACACGCCTACCAAAGAAGGCTTTTTTGTAGTTGGCACAGGGCAAACAACTATTAAAATGGGTAGCTACACGTTCTACATGAAACCGGGCGATGCTCTGAATCTGGTTGTTAACGATAGTACGTACACGCTTGTGGGCGAAAACACGAAAGAAAACTTAGCAATGGAAGACTGGAATCGTTTGGTTTATCCACTTGAACGCCACTGGGTTTATCCGGAAGGAGTAACGTTTGTAGAATTTTTTCCATTGGTAGAAGATGTTGCAGCTAAAACAAATGCATATTCGCCTGTTCCTACGGGAAATACCTTGTTTGATGCGGATTTTGCTAAATACCGCAAATTTGATGTGATGAACGACGCCCTTATGTTTTTGCAAAAACCGGCAAAGGTGCATCCTAAAGTTGAAGACTTCACAAATTATTACAAATCATTGAAAACGAAAGATGTGCTTGCTAATTCAGATATGTTGGTTTATCCATACAGTATGCTTTTTGTGAAGTTTGTGTTGACTTACGAAAATAAGATTAACGGTAAAGAAGGCGCTGTAACTGAAGACGATTTGATAGAATTGGCTGCCGACGATGTGAAATGCGACCTCGTGGTGGCACAAGTTTTATCGAAAATAAATGAGGAGTGGCGATTAGAGGCTTTTGAAGCAAAATATGGCAAATACTTTGTTACAGAGGCACAAAAGCAACGCTATGAAAGTGAAAAAGAACGTATTGCTCGTAGGACTAAAGCACAACGCATTGGCGAACCGGGCTTGGCATTTACGTATAAAGATGTGAACGGCAATGATGTTTCGTTTTCCGATTTCA
>JAITVC010000007.1 GCA_031286005.1 Bacteroidales bacterium | reverse complement strand
AATGGAGGGCAAAGTAACATTAAAAGACTGACAAGGTGCAACTGTAAATCCGCCCTTGATGATATTTTTGGTACGTATTTGTCCGGCAAAATCATAAAGTCCACCGAAAAGATAAGCGTGAATTTGCTGTAAACATTTTACTGTTCCAACTTTTAAATTATCAAGCAAACCGCTTTCAAACAACGTATAAGCCTTTTTCTTGCTTTGTCCGTCAATCGTATTATCGCTATATAGAAACCAGTCTAGAAATTTCATGGCACGATTGTTGGGAAATTGCTTCGCAAGGTTAGTAATTCCATCACTGTCGAGCATATCAGTTAGGTATTTTTTGCCGTCAGATGCTGTTAATTTCAGTTTGTGAGTAGCGCTCACGAACTGATTTTCTTCTTTAATCAGTTTGCGTTTCAGCCATCGCCAATAATTACCGGCTTTGGTATAGTCTGGTTCTTCATTTAAGATGCCAACAATATCAACAATGGAAAACCACCACTTACTGTTTTCCTCGTCCCATATCGCGCGGACTTCCCTATCATCAAAAAAACGGATGGATATTTTATTCATGGTTTTTTAACTTTCTGTTGCTGCAAAGTTACAAAAAAAATCCCAATAAAAAAACTTATAGGGTGTTAAAAAATATTAATTCTTTTTTACAAACCCACACCACAAAAACGGTGTTGAGAAATGCCCAACAATAGGGTCTATGTTTTGCTTTTTATGGCCTATGTGCTTCTATTCTAAATGATAGTTCAAAAAATAACAGATGTGAATATTGAAATTTCGGATTACTTCCTAAAACTAAAAACGAAGGATAATAATTAATTCCAAGATTGAAATTTTTAGAAACTCTGTAATACGATGAAAGCGCAAAACCAAAATTGCTTTGCACCAAATCATACTTCACAACATCTCTGAAATTAGGAAATACTTCTAACGTTTCTATTTCGTAATACGAAGTTCGATTGAATTGAATGCCCAAATCATAATGAAAACGCTTAAAATCACTTCCAAATTGAATATCCATATACCGTGCATTTGAACGACTATAATTATCTGGATGATACGAAGCAGGAAAAGGAAATGGGAAATCTGTTAGTCCACCAAAATCCATATTTACGTTGTATTTATCTGAAAAATAATACTCAAAACCGCCCGAAATTCCGAAAAAACCGAATGAGCCTCCAAAATCACTACCTCTGTTCAAATAAAAATGATTGCCGTATGGCATAGAAATTTTAATGTTCAGCAGATTTTTTTCCGGTTGAAGCCATGTGTTCAGACTCCTTTTGGAATAAAGTTTTTGGTCATTATTAAAATTCAGAAAAATAGTTTTGGGATATGTAAACCGTTTTGGGTTCGTCAAATCAATTATATATCCAATAACTCCTGCACCCGAAAACATATTACCCAACCAAAAAGCCGTTGAAAGTCCTCTCCTCACTTCAATCTGTTTTTTTAACGTATCGGCTTGTGCAGTTATAATCAAATTATCTTTTGAACGCAGTACATCCACACTTGCCGGTAAAGTATGCCAATTTTCAGTATCGTTATTGATCTGAACTTGCACATTGTCGGTATCAGAGTGTATATTTACTCTCACAGTTGGTCTATTCACGATACTTGCACAAGAACTAACTAACAAAATAGTTAATAATACCGTGAAAATTCTTATTTTTTTTTGTTTATCCATTTTTTAGTAATTCAGATAAATATCAATAAAACCAAAAACGCCACAAAATTACAAATAATTCTCTTAAAAACCAAATAAATTGACTCTCGGACACACAAAATCAACTTCCTTATGTTGCAAATCAACTACCGGATACTCACAATTGGCTTCCGGATATGCAAAATCGGTTTCCCGACACACACCAACCACTTCCGGACACCTTGCATTGTTTACCGGACACTTTCCGCCAATTCCCGGACAACTGCCACTGACTTCCGGACGTGTTTCGCTGGCTTCCGGATACTGTAAATTCATTACCGGAGATTCATAATCAACTTCCGGACGTTTATCATCGGTTTCCGGACATCTCGCACTGTTTCCCGAACACCGAAATCATAATTCCCCAAAACAAAACACCGTCCCCTTAAATGTGAGAATGTAAAAATAGCCGTCAATCACGGCAGGCGAAGCCATAATTTGCTCGCCGGTGTCGTATTCCCACAGTAATTCGCCGGTTTTGGCGTTAAGGATAGACACGATGCCGGTTTTGGTGCAAACGATGAGTTTGTCGTTGCAAATAACCGGAGAACTCTCGCCCGTGTTGCCTTTCAATAGAAATTTCCACGCCAAAGAGCCATCTTTACGATTCATCGCATACACATAACGATCGTCGGAAATGATGTAAACCATCTTTTCGGAAACCGCCGGAACGCCCACAAACGAGCCGTCCTCATCTTTCGTATCAATGATTTTCTTTGATGAACGAATTTTACCGTTATCCAATTTTATATCGTAAAGATTACCGGAATGATCGGTCACATAGCATGAATTACCGCTAATCGCAGGCGATGCCGGAATGTAAGTTTCCACTTCCATGGAGTCGGTTTGCACGCCTGTGATACCATCCACAATCCGCAACCAACCGTCGCATCCGCCATACACCATAAAGTTACCGCTTTGCG
>JAITVC010000304.1 GCA_031286005.1 Bacteroidales bacterium | reverse complement strand
CACTTTCGCCACTATACGGCGGATTGCCGATAATGCACATCACCGGCGTATCGCGTTTGATGCGGTTTGCCTCATTGGCTTCAGCACTTAACCAACTTGCAAAAAGCGTTCCTGTGTCGGGATGATATTCTTCCAAACTATTAGTTAAAAATCACTATTGTCCGATAAAAATTTTTTTACTCCATAACCATTCGTATAGGAGTTATTTATTTGTGTGCAATCCCTTGTTTTTCAAAAGTAAGCTCCCCCGCCCCTAAACAGCGCTAACTGAACGATGTTGTTTTCTGTTTTGCGCCAGTCTTTTTCGGGATCTTCCAAAAAACGGTACAAATGAATGTAATTAAACAGTTGTATTCTACAAAAAGTCACTAAATTCGAGAACGCCCAATGTCTTTTTTTGATCTGTTTTTGCACAACTGTCAGCAGTAAATTTACAATCAAAGCACAATAAATCTGTATTTTTATGGCATTTTCATTATCGCCAAGAAAATACTTCAAAGGAAAATTTTGTTTCAATTGCTTAAAGAGCAACTCTATCTGCCAGCGTATCTTGTAAAGCGCGGCAATCAAATCTGCACGCATTTCAAACAAATTGGTCAAAAATTCGAATTCACGTTTCAAAGAACGATCGTAAAATACGACTTTCCGAAGTTTCAATTTTTTTTCGCCATCCTCTTGTTTAACGGTCAATTCTATGATGGTGTCTTCTTTGACTCCGCTGTGAATGTGGTCTTCTATTGGGTTTTGGGCAAGTGTTTGATAAACGGATTTTTCCTGTATTCGGGTCACAAAACCGGTCTGGTTTTCGGTAAATCGCAAAAAAACGTGATAATCATTGTAACCCTTATCGAAAACATAAATCTTATCGGATGAAAGTTCCAATTTCTTGAGCAAAAATCGATCGTTGGTGGCGGAACTGGTAAACCAAACCAGTTTGGGAACAGTTTCATCTACATTGATGACCGTGTGCATTTTAATCCCTCCTTTGCGTTTCCCGTTGCTCGGCTGGCGACCGGCGGATTTCAAGATCTCCTTAAAAAGGGTAAGGGTGGTACTGTCGAAAATCTCCACATCCTTATTAATCGCATCTTTGAAGCGGCTGTCCGAGATAACATGTCGATAGTTTTTCAACAAACGATAATAGATTTGTTCGAAAACTTCACAACTTCTACGCTTGTTGGCATCGGATAGCGTACTGCGATAAGGTAGATTTTCCAAACGAAAATGTTTGGCTTTGCCTGACAAGCCCAGCATTGCGCCGCTTACCTCACGAAGAGAACTGCACTTGGCAAACACGCAAAAAAGCATGCTGATCAGGTGATCCCGGGTCTTAAAACGCTTGATGTAATAGTCGCTATTGCATCGTTTTACACTACTACGAATGATGGAATCATCAATATGAGAAATCAGCTGTCCGAAAACGGAATTCCCAAAAAAAATTGTATCTTTGCCCATTGTAATTTATTTTTTTTCCAAAGACAAAGTTACAATTTTGTGGGCTAATCACTATTAGCCCACTTTTTTTTATCGGACAATAGTGATTCCCATTGATATTTTCTGGATTTTAAACCGTCATAATAATCCATGAAATTATCCCTCTAATATTTACTTTAAATCCTTATATTCAGATTTTATCGTTTTAACAAGCAAATCATATAAAGGCTTATCAAATTCGCAAAAATTATTAGATTCTATGCATCCGTTTATGTATTCTTTACTTTTTGTCAATTCTGGATAAAAAATCGGAATACCCCAATAGAAATCAAAATTAAATGTGGAAATAACAATATCCTCTCCTTCTGCAGGACTTTCAGAGCGCATTATTTGTTCATCTAAAACAAAATCTTCTGTTATGAAATACCTGAAATGTTCAAAAGTTTTTTTGTATTCTCGTAATATTGTGTTTAATTTGCCAATGTTACTATTTCGGCATATTATCACTTAACATTATGATTAATGTACATTCGTTTCTTAAAATTTCAAAATCAAATAAAAGCGATATATATTTGCATATCGTCGATATACTATCAATAGGTATACTTTCCAAAAAGCGAAGTCTCATGGCATAAAAGGAACAAAGTTGCCGACCCTTCTAATGTAAAGTAGCTGAAATCAAAAGTTCTTAGTAAAATGTTAAAACGGACCCAAAGAGGCTGAAACAACTGACCAACTCAGTACGCTACATCCAGCGCTGTTGGGGCAGTGAAGCAGGATATAATGACGCACCGAGCATGTAAACGGGATGGAGCAGACATCGAATGCAACCGAATTCTGGAAAATAGAGCCACTGGAGAATGAACATTTGAGAGGCCTTCCGAGGAATGGATTGAGCCAACTAACGGGCTTTAACCCTTTAAACGCCGAATTAAATCCCATTAGCCATTTGCTAGCACTGGCAGTAACCCACCATTTTGTCCACGTTAGCAGGATAAGGCTAAAACGCCGAATGAAATCCCATCCGCCATTTGCTAGCACTGGCAGTAACCCACCATTTTGTACACGTTAGCAGGATAAGGGTTAAACGCCGAATTAAATCCCATCCGCCATTTGCTAGCACTGGCAGGAGCCCACCATTTTGT
>JAITVC010000300.1 GCA_031286005.1 Bacteroidales bacterium | reverse complement strand
GTTCGTTCAATACAAAAAACTTCACATCATCGAAATTTTGCGTATACCCGGCACTTCGCAAAAAACGCCGTGCGGTTCGCAATTCTTCAACAATAAAAATTTTCAATGTGTTGATGTGTTGCGAGAAATTTGCAGGTAAGACATCCGAAACATTCGAATTTCCAATAGTTGCAGGTATGAGAAAAAGTTTATTCATGATGAAAAAAAAACCACCACTTTCAACAAGCAGTGGCTTTTCCCGTTATTAACCTAATTTATTTATAGAACTTTTATTTTCTTTTCGATTTCCTCCACGTGAGTTTTGAAATTTTTGTCAGTGTCCAACAAGTCGATCACGGTGCGGTAAGCGTGCAAAACTGTGGCGTGGTCTTTATTTCCGCATTGTATACCGATGTTGGCCAGCGACATTTTAGTGTGCACTTTTGAGAAATACATCGCCAACTGCCGTGCTTGTACAATATCACGTTTGCGGGTTTTGGAGTTTATATCGTCAACGCTGATTTGGAAATAATCGCATACAATATTTTTGATGTAATCAATCGTTACTTCTTTTGCAGAATTGCGAACGAATTTATCAACCATTGTACGTGCCAAATCCAGCGTAATCGTTTTTTTATTCAGTATGGATTGTGCTAAGATAGAATTCAAAACACCTTCCAGTTCGCGGATATTTGCGGAAATGCTATAAGCAATATACTCGACTACATCATTGGGAATATCAATATCGCCATTGTTGCGAATTTTACTTTTCAAAATTTCAATACGTGTTTCAACATTCGGAACTTCCAAATCCGTTGCTAATCCCCATTTGAAACGTGAAAGCAAACGAGCCTCTATACCTTCCAACTCAACCAACGCTTTGTCGGACGACAAAATAATCTGTTTGCCGTTTTGATGCAAGTAATTAAAAATATGGAATAGCTGATCTTGCGTTTTCGGACAGGTTGCAAGTTTATGAACATCATCAATCAGAAGCACGTCGATAGATTGATAGAAATGCGCGAAGTCGTTTTTGGAACCGGTATTTGCGGCCACTTGATATTGACGTGTAAATTCATCCGATGAAACATATAACACCGTTTTATCCGGAAAATTTTCTTTGGTTTGAATGCCGATAGCATGCATCAAGTGTGTTTTTCCTAATCCTGTAGGACTGTGTAAAAACAACGGATTAAATGCGGTTTTACCCGGATCTTTGGCAATTGCATAACCGGCCGAACGTGCCAAACGGTTACATTCGCCTTCAATAAAATTTTCAAATGTATAGTTGAAATTTAAATTGGAAGGCACTTTAATTTTTGTAGGCATTCCGGCACGTACCCAAGGGTCAATGTTTTGAATCTTGTCTGTAATCGGAATGTTGATGGCCGGATTTTGAAGCGTGTTGCGATTTTCGGATTTTTGTGTAACTTGCAGCGGTCCCGTCGTGTCCATCACAATACTGTATTGCAAGCGGCCACTGGTACCCAATTCGCGTTTGATCACCTTTTTCAAGAGATCAATATAATGCTCTTCCAACCATTCAAAGAAGAAGCGAGATGGTACTTGAATCGTCAGAACTTGTTTTTCCAAGTTCATCGGCTTGATAGGCTCGAACCAAGTTTTGAAACTTTTTGGGTCTTGCAAATTATCTCTAATGATGTCGAGACACTTTTTCCATACTGTTGTGTGGCTGTTTTCCATGCTTTTACACAATTTTTTGTTAATTGTTTTTTCTCATCCTCCCGTAAACACCTGATTTCATGGCTTATTTTAGCCGAGTGGGTAACGTTGTTTTGACAGTGCAAAGATGTGAAAAAATATTGGAAAAAAAAAATGATTTGCTATTGTTTTTCTCGAAATATTTTCGTAAATTAGCAGCAAATTTTTTATTTATGTATTCTTTTGAAATCCAATTAAGACCTCGATATGGAGAAACCGACCAAATGGGTTATGTATATTACGGCAATTATCCGGCATATTATGAAGTGGCCAGAAATGAGAGTATGCGCAACCTTGGTTTGACGTATCGCGAAATGGAAGAACGAGGCGTGATGTTGCCGGTGCGAGACATGCACATTGAATATAAAAAAGCAGCACGCTATGATGATTTATTAATAGTTAAAATTTGGATAACAGAAATGCCGGTTGCGAAATTATCACATCGCTATGAGATTTTTGATGCGCAAGGCAACCTCCTAAATATAGGAACGACAACGCTTGTATTCGTCGATTCTACGACGATGAAGCCTTGTCGTTGCCCACAATGGTTTTCAGAATTGGTACGGCCTTATTTTGCGTAGTTTACAGCCCGTGTTTCCCGAATAACCGTAATCTTAATCTGTCCCGGATACGTCATCTCGTCTTGAATCTTTTTAGACAAGTCGAATGAAATCTGTGCGGCTTCGTTGTCGCTTACTTTATCGGCACCAACAATCACACGCAATTCGCGGCCTGCTTGTATCGCAAATGTTTTCAGAACGCCGGGGTATGAGAGCGCCAATTCTTCCAGTTTATTCAAACGATTGATATAGGCTTCCACCACTTCACGACGTGCCCCCGGACGTGCCCCCGAAATTGCATCGCAGGCTTGAACGATGGGCGAAATCAAATTATTCATTTCACATTCATCGTGGTGAGCGCCGATAGCATTACAAACATCGGGATGTTCCTTAAAACGTTCGGCCAATTTCATGCCGTGCAAAGCGTGCGGTAATTCGGGCTCGGTTTCAGCCACCTTGCCAATATCATGCAACAATCCGGCACGGCGTGCCATCTTAGGATTCAAGCCTAATTCGGCCGCCATGGTGGCACACAAATTCGCTGTTTCGCGCGAGTGTTGCAACAGATTTTGGCCATAAGAGGAGCGGTATTTCATACGTCCAACCATGCGAACCAATTCGGTTGGTAAATTCAAAATGCCTAAATCAATGCAGGTGCGTTTACCTGTTTCCATGATTTCGACTTCGATTTGTTTGAATGTTTTGGTAACGACTTCCTCAATACGTGCAGGGTGAATACGACCGTCTGTTACTAATTTATGCAACGACAAACGGGCTACTTCACGACGGACAGGGTCAAAGCCCGACAGAATAATGGCATCGGGAGAGTCGTCAATAATCACTTCAACGCCGGTCAATGCTTCCAACGCCCGAATGTTTCGGCCTTCACGACCGATGATGCGGCCTTTCACTTCCTCGTTTTCGAGATTGAAGGTCGATACCGTATTTTCAACAGCGTGTTCGGTAGCCGTACGCTGTAACGTTTCAATAACAATTTTTTTGGCTTCTTTGTTGGCAGTAAGTTTGGCTTCTTCCACCACATCTCGGATTTGGTTAAGCGCATCCGCTTTAGCTTCATCTTTCAACGTTTCTACAAGTTCTTTCTTGGCTTCTGCTGCGGAAAGTCCGGCGATGGTTTCTAATTTTTGCACCTGTTTGTCGTGCAATCCGTCTAAATCGGCTTTACGTTTAGTTACAACGTCCATTTGTTTGGTCAAATTATCTTTGAGAGTTGTAGCTTCGTTTTGTTTGCGTTGAAGTTCTTCGAGTTT
>JAITVC010000203.1 GCA_031286005.1 Bacteroidales bacterium | reverse complement strand
ATCACAAAGATAAGCCCAATTCTCCTGTTGGCAATTGGATTTTAGAATCTTGATATGTTCGTTAAAGAATTTCATTCTTTTCTTTCAACCCCTGCACTTTGAGTGCAGGGTAGTTTAGTGTTTAATCGTTTATTTGTTTATTTGTGTAGTCGTCACTGGAGCCGTTATTTTGAGCGTTGTCGAAATAATTTTTTGCTTTTCTGTGTTTTTTTATAATCTTCTTGTTTTTCGTTTATTGGAATTTCCTCGGGTATTTCGTCCGGAGGAAACTTAACTGGCATCATAAAAGGTATATTAACAGGTTTACCTCTTTGTTTTGCAGGTATCCAATTATTAGACATTCCTTCCACTAAACGAATGGCTTCTTCATCATAACCACTACCGACACCTCGTATTATCCCTATATTAGAAATAGTACCATTAGTATCAATGCAAAATTGCATATAGACAATTTTTTGTATATTGCTGTCAATAGTACCGTTAGGATATTTTATATTTTCTTTCAAATATTTTAAACGCGCTTTCTCTCCTCCAATAAATTGAGGATTTTCTTCGGCTATAACATAAAAAATACCATCTCTATTTTTTGTAAGAGGAGGCGTGGGAGGTGGACATATTTGTTGAGAATAGCAATAATCATTGCAACAAAATATGAACATGAAAATAATAAGCAAAGAGATGTCTCGACTACGCTCGACATGACGCTCTCGTACCCAGCACCTCGCACCTCGTACCATTTTACTGATTATATTTATTTCGTAATTCTTCATTTTCAATTATTTTCAATTCCCATTTCCTGTGCAATCTCCTCCGCTGTTTGCGGTGGGGCAATATCAATATTTTCGCCTTTGAGTTGAACATCGACACTGACACTTAGCATAATGCCAACGCCTAAACTGGTTAGCCACAAGGATGTTCCTCCCATACTCAAAAACGGCAATACCTGTCCTGTTACCGGAATTAATCCTACGGCTACGGCCATATTTACAAACGCTTGTACAACTAAGAGAAACGCAATGCCCAGTACTAAATAACTCCCAAACGTGCCTTCACACTTTCGAGAAATGGATACTGCTCGAAACATAAGCATGATATACAACATTAGTACACCTAACCCTCCGACAAATCCATATTCTTCAATGATAATGGCATAAATAAAATCGGAATAAGGATGCGGTAGAATGTTGCGCTGTGTGCTGTTCCCCGGCATTTTACCGAGTAATCCGCCACTTGCAATGGCGATTTTGGCCTGTTCGGCTTGGAAATCTTCATTGATTTCGCCCGGCTTGGCAAATCGTTCAATTCGGGCAGCCCATGTGCCCATACGTCCCATCTCATTAAGGCGGTCTTTGGGCATCAACACCATGAAAGCGCCCATCAATAAAAGGCCTGTAACGCAAACAGCAAGTGTGCTGAATATATACCGCATCTTGATTTGTCCGATAAACATCATGACTATTGCAGTAAGGAAAACCAATGCGGAAGTAGAGAAGTTGGCCGGAAAAATTAAGCCGCAAACCAAGAATGTTGCACCTAAAATATGTAGGAATGGGCCACGCTCTTTGATGCGGTCTTTCTCTTTGGCCAATATTCGTGCGATATACATCACTAAGGCCAACTTGGCTATATCGGAAGGCTGAAAGGATAAATTTATGCCCGGTAGCGCAATCCATCGTCCGGCATCATTAACTTGTGCCGCGAAGAACAAGGCGTAGATCAGTGCGGGAATCGCAATGATGAGCAACAATTGCGAAATACGAGAATAATACACGTATTTGATGTTGTGCGCCACATACATAATAACTAACCCAAAACACAGCAATAAAAAATGTTTCAGAACATAATACTCTGTATTACCATGTTGCTCTTTGTAGGCCAAAGTTCCTGTTGAACTGTAAATGGCCAACAATGAAAACACCGACAGAATGAGTACGATTACCCAAATGCCTTTGTCGCCACGTAGATATGTCCAAAGATTTTTGGTCATTATAATTCGTTAACTGCGTTTCTGAATTGGTTGCCTCGGTCTTCGTAACTTTCAAATAAATCGAAACTTGGGGCTGCCGGTGAAAACAAAACGGCATCGCCGCTTTCGGCCAAATGGTAGGCTGTATCAACTGCATCTTTGGCGGATGTGGTTTGCACAATAATCGAAACGATGTCGCCAAATTCTTTGCAGATTTTAGAGTTATCTGCACCCAGACAAACGATAGATTTAACGTGCTGTTGAACTAATGGTTTTAAGGCTTTGTAATCGTTTTTGGCATCTTGTCCGCCAACGATCCAAACGAGAGGTTTGGTCATTTTTTCCAAAGCATACCATGTTGCGTTCACGTTAGAGGCTTTAGAATCGTTGATAAACTCAACTCCTCTCACGCTGGCTACATATTCCATGCGATGGGCTTCATTGCGGAAACCACCGAAACTTTCTGCCAAACTTTTTTTGCGAAGTTCGTAGATACGTTGTGCAACCGAGGCTGCCATAGTTTCGTGTTGTGCTGCAATGCTGTGTTGTGCTAATGTTTCAAAATTCATAATATTTGTTGTTTATTTAATTATTTACTTTCAGTCGCTGAGCGGAGTCGAAGCGTTAATTGTTTATCTCAATTTCAGTGTTATTATAGAAAGAATGGCAAGTAAAATCCCGATGATGAAAAAGCGCATCACAATTTTAGGCTCGGCAAAACCTTTCACTTGATAGTGATGATGAAGCGGCGACATCTTGAAAATCCGCCGTCCTTCGCCGTATTTCTTTTTGGTGTATTTGAAGTATGAAACCTGCATCATCACAGACAAACTTTCAATAAAAAAGATTCCGCAAAGCACAGGTAACAAAAGTTCTTTGCGAATTAGAATTGCAAAAACAGCGATGATACCGCCAATGGTCAAACTTCCCGTATCGCCCATAAATACTTGTGCCGGATAGGTGTTGTACCATAGGAACCCAATTGTAGCCCCCACAAAAGCGCTGATGAAAATTACTAATTCGCCAACATTCGGGATATACATAATGTTGAGATAATTTGCAAAGACAATATTACCGGAAACCCATGCTAAAATACCCAGTGTAGTGCCGATGATTGCTGATGTTCCGGTGGCCAAGCCATCAATTCCATCCGTGAGATTTGCTCCGTTTGAAACAGCGGTAATGATGAAAATAACGGCGATAACAAAGATAATCCATGTATATTGTGATGCCCCTTCGCCTATCCAATTGATGAGCCAAGCATAATCGAATTCATTTTGCTTCACAAAAGGGATGGTTGTTTTAGTTGATTTTTCCGAGAAGTACACGGCTAAACCAACGATTACGCCTAATCCGATTTGTCCGATAACTTTGAATTTACCTGCAAGACCTTGCTTATTCTTTTTGAAGACCTTGATATAATCATCCAAGAACCCTATAAATCCTAACCAAACGGTGGTTACAATCATTAAAATAATATAGAGATTATTCAGTTTGGCGAATAATAGGGTGGGGATTAAAATTGCTGCAATAATAATTAAACCGCCCATTGTGGGGGTTCCTTTTTTCTGCATTTGGCCTTCTAATCCGAGATCACGAATGCTTTCGCCGATTTGTTTTTTGCGTAAAAATCCGATGAGCGTTTTGCCATACACGATGGTAATCCACAACGAGAGAAGAGCTGTCATTGCTGCACGAAACGACAGATATTGAAATACGCCTGCACCCGGCAAATGGAGCGTGTTGTTTAGATAGTCAAATAAATAGTAGAGCATGATTTCTATGATTATATGGTAGGGGCGGGTTTAAACCCGCCCTTACGGGTATTTTTAATTAATATTTAATGTTGTCATTAGTTTTTCTTTGTCGTCAAAATGATGGCGAATACCATTTATTTCTTGGTATTTCTCATGGCCTTTTCCGGCTACTAAAATAATATCGTTAGGACGTGCAATCATACAGGCTGTGCGAATGGCTTCTTCTCGGTTGAGGATGGTCAGAACTTTGGATTTGTCGGCAATCTCAACACCCTCGTTCATTTGGTCAAGAATAGATTGCGGATCTTCGGTGCGCGGGTTATCAGACGTCAGAATGACTTTGTCGCTCATTTTGGAAGCGATTTTCGCCATAATTGGACGTTTGCTTTTATCTCTATCGCCACCGCAACCTACAACGGTGATTAAAGTTTCATTGCCATTGCGCACGTTGGAAATGGTGGATAGCACATTCTCCAAAGCGTCTGGAGTATGAGCATAGTCAACGATTGCAACGATTCCTTTAGACGATTTTAGGGTGTCAAAACGGCCTTCGGCGGATTGCAAGTTGCTCATCACGGCCAATACATTTTGCGAATCTTCGCCCAGCAATACGGCTGTGGCGTAGATGGCTAAGAAGTTGTAGGCATTGAATGTGCCCACCAACCGACAATAAACATCGGCATTGTTGATGAGCAGGTGCAGGCCGGAGAAGGCATTCTCTATGATTTTGCAGCGGAAATCTGCCATGGATTTCAGAGCATAGGTATGTTTCTTTGCCTTGCTGTTTTGAAGCATCACTTCGCCGTTGCGATCGTCTATATTGCTTAATGCAAATGCCGTTTTGGGCAATTCGTCAAAGAATGCTTTTTTGGCTTTGATATAAGTCTCGAATGTTTTGTGATAGTCCAAGTGGTCGTGGGTGATATTGCTAAAAATGCCCCCTGCAAAGTGAAGCCCTGCGATGCGGTGCTGCACGATGGAATGCGAACTAACTTCCATAAAGGCATGTGTGCAGCCTTCGTCAACCATTTCCGACAGGAGTTTGTTCAACTGAATAGGATCAGGCGTGGTGTGTGTGGCGGCAACTATGCGGTTGCCTATTTTATTTTGAATGGTTGATAATAAACCGGTGGTGTGTCCTAATTTTTCAAACAATTGGTGTAATAAGGTTACGGTTGTGGTTTTTCCATTGGTACCCGTGATGCCTACCAATTGTAGCTTCTCCGAAGGATTGCCGTAAAAATTAGCGGCGCAAATGCCTAAGGCGAAACTTGATGATTTAACCTGAATATAGGTTACTTTATTGGAAATTGTTTGGGGCAAAACCTCACAAATGATAGCGATAGCCCCTTTTTCAATAACATTTTCGATAAACGAATGCCCATCTACAGCCGTTCCGCTGATGGCGAAAAAACAACTGTCGGCTTTTGCTTGACGAGAATCAAAACAAAGTTCATCAACAATACTATCTGTTGTCCCGATGATGGTTTCAATCGGTAAATTCTCGATGATATAGGTTAGTTTTTTCATGATAATCTAAGCCAAATTTGTTGTCCTTGAATAATTGTACTTCCTGCTGTAATAGATTGTTCTCGCACGATACCTCGACCGTTGAGCATCACTTTGCAGCCCAAACTTTCAAGCAGATATACGGCATCGCGAGCATTCAAACCTTTTACGTTTGGAATGGTTTTGGATGAATATGACGATGGGTCGAGTTCTCCCGCCGTCGTTAAATTTATCGGTTGAAAATCGTCGACATCCGGTAACTCCAACTGTAAATTCAAACGTGTGGCATATACTTTATCTGCAATTTCTTTGAATACAGGAGCGGCTACTTCGCCACCGTATTTGCGGTTCTTGGTAGGGTTGCTGATAATGACTAAACAGGTGTATTTGGGATCATCCGCAGGGAAATAACCAATGAATGAGGCACGATACGTCATTCGGTCTATGCCCCTTTGGGAGTAGTTGGTTTGTGCGGTACCGGTTTTTCCGGCAATTTTGTAGGGCGATTTAGACAACGATTTTGCAGTGCCGTTTTGCACCACACCTTCCAAACAACCTTTGACTTTTTGAATGGTGCTTTCTGAGCAAATGCGTGATTGTAAAACTATCGGCTCAAAGGATTGAACCAACTGTCCGCCACTTCGGATTTCTTTCACAAACATGGGTTTTACCATAGTGCCGTTATTGGCAACAGCGTTGTAGAAGGTGAGTTGTTGCAACGGTGTCAGTTGCACCTCATAGCCCATAGACATCCAGGGCAAAGAAGTTCCCCACCATTCTTTTTTGTTGTCCTTAGGATTTTTGATTACGGGAGCTCGTTCGCCGGCTATCTCTAATCCTAAGGGTTGATTGAGGCGCATGTTGTAGAGATAATCCGTAAACTTCTTTTCATTTTGTGCAAAAGCCTCACGAGTGGCACAGGCTATGCCAACATTGGAGGACACTTCAAAGGCACGTTTTAATGAGATTTCTCCGTAGCCTTCTTCTTTGGAATCTTTCATGGTGCGGTCGAAGAACTTCATTTTGCCGCTTGATACTTTGAAATTGGTATCTATTTTGCCATCTTCCAATACGGCAATGAGGCTGGCTAATTTGAATGTGGAGCCGGGCTCAACGGATTCGTTAACGGCAAAGTTCTCTACTTCACGATAGATGCTGTCTTTGCCACGTTTGAGGTTGGCAATGGCTCGGATTTCGCCGGTTGAAACACGCATCAAGATTGCACACCCATGATCGGCATCATTATCACGCAAGCAGCGCATCAGTGCGGCTTCGGCCACATCTTGAATGCGCATGTCGATGGTGGTTACAATATCTTTGCCGTCTTCGGGTTCTTGTTGGTTGTGGAATACCGGCCGCCAAACGCCATTGGCCACCTTTTGTTCAACACGAATACCGTTACGGCCTTTTAGAATGTCATTGTAGGCGCCTTCCAAACCTACGGCACGACCGGTTTCTTTGTTGTAATAACCGATAGTTCGTTCGGCCAGTAAATTATGCGTGCGAATGCGGCGATTGACT
>JAITVC010000176.1 GCA_031286005.1 Bacteroidales bacterium | reverse complement strand
GATGATAAAGATACGGCGTTGTTCGGCAAAATCACTCATCACCCTAAACGAACGTAGAAACAACGGCCCTACCATAACATCTACATCATCTAATTTTCCACTGTTGATTAAATTAACAGCGGTTCTTTCGTCGCCGGTAACATCAAATACCTGCACATTGATTTTTGTCTCTTCGCTCTCAAATTCCTTTATCGCAAATACCGCCCCTTCATAGAACTGAAGCAACGAAAACGCCCGATTATTCTTATCTCTCGGATTGATTTGGTCAACTTCGTTCAGATACAGCGGAAGCATCAACGCCACGTTCATAACAGGCTTTTTAGGCTTTTCAATATAGGTTTGAGCTGGCATTGTATCCGGCTGCGCAACGGTATCTTGCGGTTTGGTTTCCGAGCGGTCTACCTTATGAATCACGATCTTCGATGGTTTTTGCTTGGACGGAATCAATAAGATTTCATCTACTTGAATTTCCGGTTTGTCAATCGTTCGTTTAATATCTTCCGGCTTCACTTGATAGGCACGGGAGATAGAATACAGCGTTTGACCTTTTTCCACCGTGTGCAGATGGTAGAATACGCCATCGACATTCTCAATGCGGTCAGAAATCTGAACTGCAACCGGTGGCGGTGGCATTTGTGCAATTATCCAAGTGGCACTAAAACAGAGAAACAGAGCGAGGATGTAATACTTTTTCATTTATCGGATAATTTTAGCAGTGTAAGTTGTAGAATTATTCATTTTGTCGGATACTGTCAGTTTAAAATCATGTTCGCCTTTTGTTAATTTAGTATCAATAGCGCCTTTCAGAGTTCTCGTTTTAGGGTCGTATGTCATCAAGAACCAACGCCCGTCGAGTGTTGCCACATAGGTTCCAATACCCGAAAAATCGTCTTCAATGCGAAATGTCAGTACATTTTGCGAGAGCAGTACCGTATTGTTGCGCACATCAATCGGTTTGACAGTTGGGTTTATCGTGTCCATACAGACTGCAAATATACTAAATTTTCTGATATTAAGCCAAACAAATCCATCTTTATATTGTCCGCCTTCGGCCACCCATTCATTTTTGGAGGCATTCCACGACGCTATTAAGGCTTTTGAACCAAGTATTCCGGGCAGTCCAACCGATTTTATTTTCAAACTATAATTTCGATGCACGGGCGTTCCCGAATGATGCACATAATGCACATTGGAATACACGCGAGGATCTAACGACGGTTCAACGCTGTAATCAAAATAAATCGGCTCGTAGAGTGCGAATTGCGGAATGACTATCTTAATTTCATCCGTTTCAAACGTATTGCCGATAGCGTGCGAGAAAAAACGGCGATGTTCCAATTCATCCGATACACAGTCTTCATTATTTACAGACACCATGTTCGTGTCTACCATCAAAACAGTATTCAAAACAGCAGTATTGCCGAATGCATCCGATGCTTCTATACGCACATCATGCGTGCCTTGTTCAAAAAATGAGTATACGCCTTTTGTATTTACTTTTTCGTAGATATTCAATCGGTTTGCAGGCAATTGACACGTCCATTGAATCCGCCTGCCGGTTGAGTCGTAATGCGCATAATCGAAAAAGGCATTGATATAACGCGTTTGCGAAAACGGCACGCTATCTATTTTCCATGCAAATTGCAATTCATCGTCAATAAATAGTTTCATCGCATATAAGCCTAACTTATTCGCACTTCCATTGGCTTTATCGATAGCCTCGATGCCAAACGCCATTTGTCCCAAAACACGGATGGTATCTTTCACAAAACAATTCTTTCCTCTGCATTTCACGGGTAGTAACAACGGCGTTTGCTGATTTTCGACAACAGAATTATGATCTTTCGGGTAAACGGCGAATGTCGAAATGATTGGAGGCGTATCATCTTTTACAGCATAGCCATAGAATGTCGGGTTCAAGGCATTTTCACCATATTTATTCCGCAATTCAAAATGCAAATGTGGGCCACCCGACGAGCCTGTATTGCCCGAATAGCCAATCAAGTCGCCTTTCTTAAAGCGTATGGGGTTGGGAAGTTGAAAATCCAATTCAAACGATTGTTTGGCATAGTGCTGTTTGTTAACAATCGTGTCGATACTCGGAACAAATCCCGACATGTGAGCATACACACTCATCATTCCACCTGAATGAGAAATATACAACGCCTTTCCGTAGCCCGTGCCCGACACCACCACGCGCGACAATCGGCCATCGGCCACCGCATACACAGGAAGCCCTTCTTTTTGTTGAGTTTTGAAATCCAAACCACCATGAAAGTGATTGCTACGCAATTCAGCAAATGAGCCGGACAGTTCCAATGGAATGTTTAGCGGTTTGCCAAAATTTGCCGATTGTCCGAATAGGACATTCATCCAAACCAAAGCACAAATAACAAACCCTATCCGGTGCTTTTCACAATGTCTTAAAACTGATTTCAGGCAACAATCCATAGTACAAAAGTACAAAATTTTCAAATCATTTGAAAGTGTAGAGAAGAAATTTTATCAACAGTCGTTTGAATATATAGATAGTTACGTAAAGAGGGCAATCTCGCATCATTTTCAATTCTCCATTCTCAATTCTCAATTTTTTTGTATCTTTGTCTAAAAAAAAACAATGACATCTCCCCTTTTTTCCGATAATTACTTCATGCAAGAAGCTTTAAAGGAGGCTGAGAAAGCAGCAGCCATCGATGAAGTGCCGGTTGGCGCAATAATCGTTTGCAAAAATAAAATCATTGCCCGCGCGCATAACCTAACCGAACATTTGAACGATGTAACAGCTCATGCGGAAATGCAGGCCTTCACAATGGCGTCGGATTATATCGGCGGGAAATATCTGCATGAATGTACACTTTATGTTACGTTAGAGCCGTGCGTGATGTGTGCTGGCGCAGCATTTTGGACACAATTGGGAAAGTTGGTTTATGGGGCATCGGATCCTAAACGTGGATATGCTCGACTTAATCAATCTATCCTACATCCCAAAACAAGCGTTGTTTCAGGCATTTTAGAGGAATCTTGCGGGAAAATAGTTTCGGATTTCTTTAAGAAAAAACGATGAGCATTAGAAAAAACGAGCATAAAATACAACTACGAGAAGTCCATAGAATACTATCTCTACCCACCATTTGCGCTCATTTCGATAAAGTTGTTCGGCTATAAAAAATGCAAAAAACAGACATGATGTTGCTATGGCAACAGGTATAATCCAAATTGCTGCCAACATCATCGCAATAATTTTCTTGCGTTGGGAAATTTCTTTTTCTTTTAAACGTAAACGCATGAAGCCGGCGCTTAATAAG
The DNA here is from genome assembly GCA_031286005.1 of Bacteroidales bacterium. The sequence goes on along the minus strand of JAITVC010000176.1, from coordinate 3,300 downwards.
CCCATGCCGGAAACAACAACGACAAAAATTCGCTTTGAGAAAGACTGATTGAACAGATTTTCAAAACCGGAAAAGTCCCAAACAGGCAAAGCATATTCTGCAAAAACATCCATTCGATTAGCCAGTGAAGCCCACAAAAACAATACGAAAAACGGAAATATAAATCCGATAATCGCAATTACCCATTCGCGCCATTTGTTGATTGGATAGAACAGGAACACCCAACATATAATCATTCCAAAAGGCAGTAATGACGGCGATATAAGCGCTGCAAGCGCAAGCCAAAAAGATGCGTTGAAAACAGAATCATACGGCTCTTTCCGGTCGTGAATCTTAAACAAATTTGAAAAACCGGCCAATATAAAAAAGTTCGACAACAAAAAAGGTTGCATCGTTAACCATTCGCTTTGCGCACTCATCAAGACCACGTAAACCAACCCGACAAACATCGGATTTTTCGACAACGCATGACGTCTAATAATTTCATTTAACATATAGGCTTGCAGTACCACACAAAAAAACGCAAGCAGTTTTGCAAGCACAACGTAAGTAGCCGTCCAGCCAAATAAAGTACTGTATAAAAATGTTTGGGGGCCTATAATCGCAATCGGCTTATTCTTCCAAAAAATCGGAAGCCAAAATACAATCGTCAGCACAGTCAGCAAAGCCAACTGTGCCGATTGATTGGATTTTGTTAAATGAATCAGCATAGTGATTTTATTATTTCAATCCCAATACTGATTTGCCTTGTTTGAAATAAATATCTTTTGGAATATTAGCATTTGCAATACGATCTAAGTCAGCTTGCAAAACCGGATCAATAAGCGATTTTTCGGTTACCCATTTTTTCGCTCCTGCATAATCTCCATCGCCTTGTAAAATAAGGATTTTAGCCAACAAATCGCGAGTCGCTTGTTTCATTTTTTCAATATCTACGGTGTAAATACCGTTTTCATCGCGAGAGAAAACACCATTATCAGCAAAGAAGTTCAAACACATCATATTGGCACGTCCATGTGCACTTGCGGCACCAAATCTCACCGAGCGGAAGATACCGGCAAAGAAAGTAAGGTAGTTTTCATTCACATCGCCTTCGTTTAATTCGCCTTTTTTGTGAAGTTCATCCACCAAATATAAGCCCATGATGTCAGCTTTGGCTTCTTCGATTGGCGAATACATTTCTTTCAAGGCTTGACGCAGACTTTGTTTCGTTTGCAACGTCGTTTTCACGCCCATGCCGTGTGCCACTTCGTGGAAGGTTACGTTTTCAAAGAAAGCATCAAACTTCACATATTGCACTTGATCCGGATTGATAACCACCGAAGAGATGGGCAACAGTATCTTATCAAACTTCGCTTTCATAGAGTTTTTGAGTTGAAGTTTACGGGTGCCTTTTGATACGTGAATACGTTCGTCGTTGGGCAGGTTGATGGCAATAGTTTTGCTTCCTGCATTGCAATCACCTTGATAATATACGGCTTCGTAAACATTCATATCGGAATCCGTTCCCGGCATTTCAGATTTATATTCGGCAGGAACCGGCAATTCACTTTGCAAGGTGGGCAACATGGCTGTGAATTTAGACAGTTTTTGGCTCCAATCGGCGTCTTTAATGAGGATAAACGATTCGCAGGCGGCTTTGTAGCCAAAGAGAGCATCTTCGTAGTTTTCGATAGGTCCGATAACGAAGTCGAATTTGGCATTCTTCACATCCATCCAAGCCATATCGCTTTCGTAATAATCAGAAGAGAGTAATGCTTTGGCTCTGAGTTGTAAATAGTTCTTAAATGCAGGATCCTCAGCCAATTCGGCTGATTTTTCCAATAATTCTGCTGCTTTTGTAAATTCTGCTTTGTAGGCATCATGATACCAAACAACATTGAGTTTACCGTTTTCATCACGTTTGATGATCGTGTAAAGACTGGTTTTATTGGAATCTTCGAGCGCTTCAAATTCTTCGGTAGTCATATCTTCAGGATAAAAACCTGCGCCTGCGGGTTTCTCTCCAAAACCTTCAACCCAAGGTTTGTTGCCGTCCAAACGTTCCCAAGGACCATAGTTAATTTCTGCAAAAGCGGTCAATTCTTTATCGGTTTCAAATCGTTTCAAAAACTCATTTTTGTTGCCGGCATAGGCCTGTTTCCAAAACACATCGTTCATCAAACTTGCCGCATCGAAGAGATGCGATAGCATTTGTTTTTCATTGTCGTTGAATTGCGACATGTCGGTGTTTAATTCAACAAGAGCATAGTACTTCGCTGTTTCGGGAAGTTCACATTCTACATTTTTTTTGCTTGTGCAAGACGTTGCAAGCATTGCCGTAAGGACGGTCATTGTGGTGAGGATTTTTTTCATAATTGTATTTTTATTTATTTTATTCTATTTTAGAATTAGGCAGATATTCAAATAATGTGGTTGGTGGCACGTTTGCTGTATTTCCTCCAACAGAATATACTAATTTGAAGTTTTCCGGGTATTGTTGAATCGCCGGATAAACTACACTATAAGCCCGAGTAAACCAGTGATCCAGCAAAATATAATTCACTTTAGTTTCATCTAAAAACGCCAAAACTTCGGCCGGCGATGTGTTCATAGCCGGCAGTCCTATTGTTTTGTAAAAATTAGAATACATATAAAAGACTTCTGGTTTGCGGTTCGCAATAATTTTCCCTTGAGGAATATGTTCTGATACCCATTCGGCCATCTCTATAAATTCGACAAAACTTTGTGTCGTATTCAAGTAATTCCATGTTTTGAAACGAGAACGTTTTTTCAATCGTTCAAACGAATCTTTGTATGATGATGACAACGTAACCGTTACAAGCAAAACAATTATTAATTCAACAATTAGGTTTTGTTTCATATTTTTATTAAGTAGCGTAATACCTTGACTGACAAGCGCATACAAGCCATACACAAAATAAAAAATCAAAAACGGAACTACTGCCACCATGTAACGCATCCCGGCATAGGTTTCGTTGTAAAATAACTGCACGCCAATTGAACATCCCACAAAAATAAAAAGCAACCACGATTCTGCTTTGTAGGCTCCCAAAAATAAAAGGATTAGCAACAATATCCCCCAAAACAACGAAATTGGATCTAAATTTGGATTTGTAGATTTATTCTGAAAGATGGAGTATGGAATCCATTGCAGAATAGCCTGTCCTGATTGGGTTAAGACACGTGTTTCCCAATCTTTGTAGGTTTTCATTTCCGTACCATCATTTTTCGTAAGAAACTGGCCGACATAAGAATTTCCTGCGTTTCCCAAATCTTTAGATCGCTGACTCCAAAGTT
>JAITVC010000053.1 GCA_031286005.1 Bacteroidales bacterium | reverse complement strand
GATTCCAAGAAAGCGGAAGCCCATTTAAAGGGTATTCAACAAAAAAAAGTTTGGACAGAAGAATTTGCCAACGTTGCGCAAAGTTTGGAAGATTTGCAGGTGTTGGCTGCCATGTCGAGCGAAGTAGAGACATCTCCCGAGATTGAGAAAGACCTCAATTATCAATACGATTTAACCGAAAAACAGATTGAGGAGTTAGAATTCAAAAACATGCTTTCCGCCGAGGAAGACCGCATGGGATCTATCGTTACGATTAATTCCGGCGCAGGCGGCACCGAAAGTCAGGATTGGGCAGAAATGCTCATGCGCATGTATATCCGCTACGGCGAACGCCACAATTACAAGGTTACAACCATCGACCTGCAAGAGGGCGACACGGCCGGCATCAAGCAAGCTACGCTGGAATTTAACGGCGACTTTGCCTATGGCTATTTGAAAAGCGAGAACGGCGTGCATCGCCTCGTTCGCCTTTCGCCATTCGATTCGGCTAACAAACGCCACACTTCGTTCGCTTCGGTTTATGCCTACCCCATTATTGATGACAATATCGAAATTGACATCAATCCCGCAGATTTATCATGGGATACGTTCCGATCAAGCGGGCCCGGCGGGCAAAATGTGAATAAGGTCGAAACCGCAGTGCGTTTGCGCCATGCGCCATCGGGCATTATCGTTGAATGCCAAGTAACCCGCTCACAACAGCAAAACCGTGAAAAAGCCCTGCAAATGCTCAAATCGCAACTCTACGAAATCGAACTCCGTAAAAAGAAAGAGAAAATAGACGAAATAGAAGGCTCGAAGAAGAAAATCGAATGGGGCTCGCAAATTCGGTCGTATGTGATGCACCCTTATAAGATGGTTAAAGACTTGCGCACCAATGTAGAGACATCCAACGTTCAAGCCGTTATGGATGGCGATTTGGATGAATTTATTAAAGCCTATTTAATGCAATTTTAAAATCATTACAATCAAAAAATTAACATATTTTTGTTAATATTTAAACCGAAAAAATTAGGGTATTTCAAATATTTTGCTTAACTTTGCATCTACGTTTAACTAAAAAACATTTAAAAATGTCAGAAATTGCAAACAAAGTAAAAGCTATCATCACTGATAAGCTTGGTGTAGATGAAAAAGAAGTTGTTCCAGCCGCAAGCTTTACCAATGATTTGGGCGCTGATTCACTTGACACTGTTGAATTGATCATGGAACTTGAAAAAGAATTTAACATCTCAATTCCGGATGATCAAGCTGAAAAAATCGCTACTGTTGGCGATGCTATCAGCTACATTGAGAACAACGCGCAATAATTACCCATTCTACTTATATGGATAGAAGAGTAGTTATTACAGGGCTTGGATCACTAACGCCTATTGGCAACAATACGCCGGAATACTGGCAGAACTTGCTTGCAGGCGTTAGTGGTGCAGCACCTATCACGAGATTTGATGCCTCAAAATTTAAGACTCAATTTGCCTGTGAAGTGAAAAACTTCGATGTGCTGCAAATGATGGATCGTAAGGAGGCTCGTAAATACGATTTATACACCCAGTTCGGCTTTGCAGCAGCTGATGAAGCTATTGCCGATTCGGGTATTAAATCGGATAAATTGGATTTAGACCGTATCGGTGTGATTTGGGCTTCGGGAATTGGTGGCCTCATCACGTTCTACGAAGAAGTTCGAGATTTTACCAAAGGCGATGGAACGCCACGCTTCAACCCGTTTTTCATTCCAAAAATGATTGCGGATATTACAGCCGGACATATTTCCATCAAACACGGATTTAGAGGTCCCAACTTTGCAACCGTTTCGGCTTGCGCTTCGTCGGCGAATGCAATTGCCGATGCGTTTACTTATATCAAAGTGGGCAAAGCCGATGCTTTCATTTGTGGAGGCTCTGAAGCTGCCGTTACCGAAGCTGGTATTGGCGGTTTTAATTCTATGCATGCCCTTTCTACACGCAATGATAGCCCGCAAACAGCATCACGTCCATTCGATTTGGATCGTGATGGCTTTGTTTTGGGCGAAGGTGCCGGTGGTTTAATTCTTGAAGAACTTGAACACGCTAAAGCTCGCGGTGCTAAAATCTATGCTGAGATTGTAGGTTGCGGTATGACGGGCGATGCCTATCACATGACTGCGCCTCATCCCGAAGGCTTGGGGGCAGGCAATGCCATGAAGATGGCTATGGCTGAAGGCCAAGTTCAACTTAGTGAAGTTGACCACGTGAATACACACGGTACGTCTACACCTGTTGGCGACCCTGCCGAAATTTCAGCGATTGTCAAGGTGTTTGGCGACCATGCTTTCAATATCAACATCAACTCTACCAAATCTATGACCGGCCACCTTTTGGGTGCAGCCGGAGCTATTGAGGCGGTAGCAACTGTGTTGAGTGTGAAAAATGGCATTGTTCCGCCGACGATTAATCATTTCACTGATGATCCGGTGTTCGACAAACGTCTGAACTTCACGTTCGGAAAGGCTCAACAGCGCGATATTAATGTAGCTATAAGCAATACGTTTGGATTTGGAGGACATAACGTGTCGTTAGCTTTCAAAAAATACGTTGGATAGTGCTTAACTTCATTCGCATCTGTTTTTCGAAAGATAAACCGCTGTATCAATCTATAAAAAACATTCTTGGTTTTTATCCCGAGAATGTTTTTTTGTATCGCATGGCATTCACGCATAGTTCGGTTAATCATCACAACAAGAATGGTTACTCCATCAACAACGAGCGCTTGGAATATTTGGGCGATGCGGTTTTGGGATTGGCTGTGGCCGATTATCTATACCGAAAATATCCGCTGGAAGGCGAAGGGTTTTTAACTGAGATGCGCTCGAAGATTGTCAGCCGTAGGAGTTTGAACAGCATTTCTCATCAAATGGGCTTAACGGATTTAATTCAACGCCGGAGCGGCTTGGCCAATTCTTACAAATCAATTGACGGCGACACGCTGGAAGCCTTAGTGGGTGCGATCTAATTGGATAAAGGTTATGAATTTACCAAACAGGTTATCATCAAACGTATTCTGCAAGTTCATATTGACATTCAAAATGTGGAGCATAGCGAATGGAACTACAAAAGTAAACTTCTGAATGCGATGGCTCGGAAGCGCAAGGTTGTTAGTTTTAATGTAGTGAAAACAAGCGGATCCGGACCAAAAAAACTCTACCATGTAGAAGTCGTCATCGATAAAACCGTTGTTGGCAAGGGGCAAGATTTCTCAATTAAAGCCGCCGAACAAATGGCAGCTGAAAATGCCTTTAAGCAGTTGCATCTTTAACCTTAACTTTCGGCATTAAATAAACTCAATATTGGCCTTAGCAGTATTTTTCTCGCAATAGTGGCATTTGAGTTTGATTTCTTGCTTATCAATCACCGTGAAACGGGTTTGCATGTCTTCTTTGTTGGTTACGCAATTCGGGTTCACGCATTTCACAAAGCCTCTGATTTCTTCGGGGATTTGAACATTTTCTTTTTTCACAACTTCGTAGTCTCTAATCTCAATAATGGTTGCCGTTGGCGAAACTAAAGCTATTTTGTTGATTTCAGCAGGTTCAAAAAACTTGTTGGATACCTTGATAATGCCTTTTTTGCCGTATTTTTTACTATCCAAATTCGCTCCCAGATAAATTTGGTCTTCGTGCATGGATAGGTTCAAAATGTAGAGCACTCGCTCTACTTGGCCTTGTGTGATATGGTCGATAACGGTGCCGTTTTGAATGGCGGATACGTATAATTCTGTTTTTTGCATGGGATAGAGATTATTGAGTTACACCTAAAATGGTTGATAATAGCGCTTGTCTGACGTATACACCGTTTTGCGCCTGCTGGAAATAATAGGCTTGCGGCGTTTTGTCTACATCCTCTGCAATCTCGTTCACACGTGGTAGCGGATGCAGCACTTTCATGTTTTCCTTGCAATTTTTCAAATGCCGTTTGGTAAGAATGTAGGAATTTTTGACCCGTTCGTATTCGATTGGGTCGGCAAAACGTTCGCGCTGAACACGTGTCATATAAAGGATGTCCGCTTTTCCTATGGCTTCCTCAATGGAGCGGTATTGATAATAGTCTAACTTTTTATCTTTGATGTGTTGTTTCACATAACTTGGCAGTTTCAACTCATCCGGCGAAATAAAATGGAAGGTCGTGTCAAAATTGCACATGGCAATGGTAAGGGA
>JAITVC010000034.1 GCA_031286005.1 Bacteroidales bacterium | reverse complement strand
CAAATCCTGCGTCTTTCAGGCGTTTTGCCTGTTCAAATGTTACTGCCTGTAACTGTTTTTCTGTGTTCATTTTTTATTGTTTTAAATTCGTTTTAAGCGATTGTTTATTTTTTGTGATAATAGGTTTTAATTATTTTCTAAAACTCTCTCCATCAAGAATCATGTCGTTGAGTGATTCTCTGAACCTGTCGATGGTTCTTATTCCGTACTTTGATTTAAGTTCTTCCGGTGTAAGATTGGTTGTGATGATTGTGTATTTGCCGTTACGGTAACGCCAGTCAAAAAAATCTATAAAAGGCTCAATCGAAGTTCCAAAGTATTTTACTTCGGTGCTTTCGCAGCCTACATCGTCAATGATAATCAGACTGCATTTTTTTAGAAATGAAATCATTTCTTCGTTTGATTTTGCATACATGTTCTGCAGGTCTAAAGCATGAATCATGTTTAATTTAAGCATCTGTTTTTGCCAGATTGTGTCGATGTAGGCTTGCATTATTTTTGTTTTGCCTGTACCTACCGAACCGCGAAGCAGTATTCCTATTCTGTTACTTCCAGAAAACAAATCGGAGTTCCAGTGCCACAGGCATAATTTACCGATAACCAGTTTTACCGATTCGCTCAAAATCATTTCTTCGCCTTTTTCCGCGAGCCTTATTTTGAGGTTTTCGAGTAGATTTTTGTAGAACTCGCCAATTTCTTCTCGCGGCGCAATATTGCTACAAATGGGTTCCTGCGTGGCTTCCTGAATAGCATCCTTTCGGATTTCGGCTATTTGTTTGAAATTCGTCATGTTTTGTATTTTTAATTATTTCATCGTTCCAACATTCCTGATTCAGGTAGGTTTCAAAGTTTTTCCGGTATTGGATTTCAGGCGTTGCATCGACGTAACGCTGAACGTGCGCAAATACAGCCTCTCTGCAATGATTTTTCAGGTTTGCCCACTTCCGCTCACAAGTTTTACGGTTTCCTTTCCGTTCATACAGTGCCCAGATTTTCTCAAAACTCAATTCGTCCAAAACCTCCACTTCGGCGATTTCCGTTTTTTCCCCTGTAACCCCTTTTTCTTTATTTTCTATTATAATTTCATCTTCTATTTCTATTTCATCTTCTATACCTTTTTTTGGGTTTTCTTTGGCTTTGTGTTTGGGTTTATTTTGGGTTTCATTTGGATTTGTGTTTGGGTTATTTCCTTTTTTTGGGCGACCGCCTTTTTTGCCGTTTTCACGCTGTTTATCAACGAAATGTGATTTTATTTCAATTTCACGTTCAAGGCGTGCGTTAAAAATCATTCCGTTTTCGTCAATCTTGAATTTTGATTTTAATTCGTCAGAAAGAGAATCAAAACTGAAACCCAACAATAACCCAAGCTGTTTTTGGGTTAAATGACCTTTTTGGTGCTGAAAACACAGCAATTTTATGTATATTCCGATTTCTTCGTTTGTTAAATCGGAAACACCAATCAGAAAATCGGCACTGTAAAATGAGAATGAAGGGCTTTTCATTTGTTTTTAATTATTTGTTACCGCTAAGTACACGCTATTAAGTTGATAATAAAATTTTTTCGCGCTATTATATCTTAAAATTCCGTTCAAAAAGGAACTTTATTTTGTGCTTGTACGCAATTTCAACTTCCGTTATACAGCCTTTGCTTTCGCTCCAGCCATCGCAAAGAAACAGGTGCGTACAGAATGCCAAATTCACTAAATCTTCTATCATGTAATCTTTGTATAAAGGCTTTTTTCCGAGTTTTATAAACGTTTCGTCCAGATTGTCCGACAAATCAAACGGATTTATAACTTCGTGTCCCTTGTCCTCGAAATGTTTTTGCCATTTCTTTGATTTCTGCCTTTGTCCGGCTTCGTCTTTTCCTATAATCGGCAAACTGATATAGATTTTCATACGGCATTCATTTCAATTTCTATCGCGTCAAACAATGTCGGAGAAAGCACGTCATTTTCAATCTCCCGAAGATACGACAACCCGTCCCGCCAGTAGTCGTAATTCAGTTCCGTTGACAGTCCTTTGCGCCCTAACTTCACGGCACAATAAGGCACGGTCTGAATACCTCCGAAAGGGTCGAAAACAATATCGCCTTTGTTGGAGTAGCGCTCAATAAGCCTTTCAACGATATCCAACTGGAGCGGGCAAATATGGTTTTGCCTGTTTTTCTGGCTCTGCCGGCTGTTGAGCGTTCGCATGCGGACAACGTCGTCCCAAATATTCTCTTTTTTGCTTACCGGATCAATCGCCATGAATGTACGGGGAAGTTTGTTTTTGCTTTCCAAAAGTTCGGCGAACCTGACGTGGCGTTCAAAACTGTAAATATGTTCCCGCTCGAAGTTGCGGAATAAATGCCGTATCCGGTCTATGCCCATGCTTGAAATCAAGGCAGGGTCAATCAGCGTATCGCCGGACGATTTCCAGTCGGCGTGAGCGTCAATCTGCCAGCGGGGGAGCGAATAATCTCCGTGCTTGCACTTTGTTACCGGATTGTCGGCGTAG
>JAITVC010000027.1 GCA_031286005.1 Bacteroidales bacterium | reverse complement strand
CCATAACCAACATCACAAACAACAAAATCGCTATCCCCCCAATCCCGCGGTTCGCCAATCCTCAAACAAATACACCGTCATGTCGAGCGCAGCAAACTTCGTTTGCGAAGTCGAGACATCCCCTTGCTATTGTTCCCCAAACTAACCCAAAAAGAGAAAATGCTACCATAAACCAAAAAAGTGGGGGAATAAATAACATTGATGGGGGAATAAAACCAAAAAGTGGGGGAATAAATAAAAAAACAATAGCAGATTTAGAAAGCATTCTCCATTTCATAAACGAAAATCCCTTTGTGAAATCCTCACAAATAGAAGAATTTAGTAATAAGAGCGCAACAACGATTGAACGCTACATAAAAATCCTAAAAGACAACAACTTAATAGAACACATCGGCGCAAGAAAAACCGGCGGCTACCACATCAAACCCCTCGGTCGCTGAGCGAAGTCGAAGCGCCCTCGCACCCCGTACCAAGCCACCCCGCACCTATCAAGAAGCTACCAAGACCCTACCAAGTAGCCATCAACTCCACTACAAGTCCACTACAACTCCACTACAGGTTGTATCCACCCTCGTACCTCGCGCAGCACAAGCCCCCTTTCAACTCTTCAAATGTTTCCATCAAGGTAGGCATAACAAGCGGTGCTACCTTTTCTATGGGACGAAACAACAAGGATTCATCCCGCTTTTCTTTGGGAAAAATCGTTTCGTTGGGGTCTATCTTGTTGAAATAAAAAATCAGTAAACTTAGAAGCAAAACGGTTTTGACTAATGCAAATACCAAGCCAAGCAAGCGGTTGAGCCAACCTAACATAATGGCTTTTATAAACGTTTCAATGATATAGCCCGCCAAAAATAACATACCAACCACAGCAATAAACGTAATTACAAAGTATAAAATCCCCGCATATTCACTCTCTATATGGAAATAATTGCCTAAAAAATGCGAGAATTTAGACGCTATAAAGATACCTAATGCGATGGATGCAAGATGGATAAATTCCATAACTGCACCGTTTTTCACACCTTTGAAAGCAAACCACAATATGGGAACCAAAAGAAAAATATCAATAAGTGTCATAATTAGTTTATTAAGCGTTTCGTTAATTCGGATGCTACCAGAAATTCAATCAATTCGGGATTCTTGGTTTCGCAAATATCGTGTTTATTGCCTTTCCACCACAATTGACCTTGATAAACAAACACCACGTTATCGCCAATTTGCAACACCGAATTCATATCATGCGTATTGATAAGGGTCGTCATGTTGTATTCTTTCGTAATCTCTGAAATCAATTCGTCAATCACGGCAGAGGTGCGTGGGTCTAAGCCCGAATTAGGTTCGTCGCAAAACAAATATTTCGGATTGTTGGCAATCGCGCGCGCAATGGCCACACGCTTTTTCATACCACCGCTCAACTCCGACGGGTAGAGTTTATTGGCATTTTCAAGATTTACCCGTTGCAGGCAAAAATTAGCACGAGCAATCTTTTCGTCCAAAGTCATGTCTGTATACATATCCAACGGAAACACCACATTTTCTTGAACCGTGAGCGAGTCGAACAAAGCCCCGCCTTGAAATACCATGCCTATATCTTGACGAATAGCGGATTGTTCGTTGGCATTCATCGCTACCATATCACGATTGTTGAACAAAATCTGACCTCGTTCCGGTTTCAGCAACCCTACCAAACACTTCATCAATACGGTTTTTCCGGAGCCGCTCAAACCTATGACCAAATTATTTTCCCCTGCTTTAAAATCCGCAGAAACATCGTTTAAAACGACCTTTTCACCAAACGATTTATAGAGATTCTTTACCGAAATCATGACAACATCAATTGAGTAACAACCAAATTAAACGCAATAATCATAATACTGCTTTGCACCACGGCTTTAGTGCTGGCTCGTCCCACTTCCAATGCGCCGCCCTGTGTAAAATAGCCGTAGAATGCAGAAATAGTTGTGATAAGATAAGCAAATACAACCGTTTTGAATAAGGCGTAAAATAAATCGAACGTGTGAAAATCGAACTGCAAACCGTAAATAAATTCATACGAACTCATCATGCCCAACGTTACCCCTGCAAAATAGCCGCCTAAAATCGCAAAGCCGATACTCAACATAATCAAAATCGGATGAAAAAACATACAAGCAATAACTTTCGGAAGCACTAAATAATTGGCCGGATTGATGCCCATGACTTCAAGCGCATCAATTTGTTCGGTTACACGCATCGTACCGATTTCAGACGAAATCCGCGAGCCGACTTTTCCCGCCAAAATCAAACTGATAATCGTGGGCGAAAACTCCAAAATAATCGTTTGCCGGGCAATAAAGCCAATGGTATAAAGCGGAAGCCAAGGGCTGTCTGTATTAAAATTCAACTGAATGGTAAGCGCTGCACCCATGAAAACAGAAAGCAATACTACAATCGGCAAAGAATCCATCCCCATGCGCCAAATCTCTGAAAACACCTGCCTCCAAAAGAGTTTACGGCGTGGAGGCCGCGAAAAAACATCTTTGTGAAAGAGAAAATATTGTCCAATGGTTTTTAACATAAAGCAAAAATGATTTGCAAAGATACAAAAAATTTATGAGTTATGGATATAATTCATTTTTTTTTCGTATCTTTGTGCCGATATTTTTGATATGAAAAATATGCAATTTTCGATAAAAACAATATGAAAAGAAAAATAGAAGACACATTGTTACTATGGAACGGACAGAAAAAACCGCTGCCTTTCATGTTGCTTGGCGCAAGACAAACAGGGAAAACCTATATTCTCGAAGATTTTTGCAAGCAAAATTTTGAAAATTATATCTATTTGAACTTTTTTGAAAACGCCGATTTCTCCTCATTTTTTCAAAATTCATTGAACGCCAAAAACATTCTGGCTAACATTGAACTCTATTTGGGCAAAAAAATTGACCTTAAAAACACCATATTTTTCTTTGATGAAATTCAGGAATGTGAACAGGCAATCGCCTCGCTCAAATTTTTTGCGGAATCGCCCATGCCGTTCAAAATTGTTACAGCAGGCAGTTTGCTCGGCGTGAAACTCAACCGTATGGCATCGCCCTTTCCGGTTGGAAAAGTGCAAATGGAAACGCTTTATCCAATGGATTTTGAGGAATTTTTGTGGGCTATGAACGAAACATTGCTTGCCGAAAACATCCGGGAACATTTTTCCGCCAATCAACCATTCCCCGAAATCATCCACAAAAAGGCAATCAATCTTTACAAAAACTATCTCTGTATCGGCGGAATGCCTGCAAGCGTAAAAGATTTTGTCGAAAAACAGCAGGATTTATTACTTGCCGACAACTCCATAAAAGACAACATTTTGATGGGCTATCTTGCTGACATGACAAAATATGCTGAAAATATAGATGCCGTAAAAATTCATCAAATTTATCGCTCAATGCCCGCACAGTTGGCAAAGCCCCAGACCAAATTTATGTACAAAATTGTAGAACAGCGCAGCAATGCCGAAAAATATCAAACGGCTATAGAGTGGCTTTTGGAGGCAAATATGCTGCTTCGCTGTTCGCTCATCAACAATATTCAAACGCCACTGTCGGCCTTTGTGGTAGAAAACTTTTTCAAACTCTACTTGTCCGACGTCGGTTTGCTTACCACCTTATCTCGCATAAAATACAGCGAAATCATGCAAGCCAACAGCAACCTATTTTTAGGCTTTCTGACCGAAAATTTTATA
>JAITVC010000017.1 GCA_031286005.1 Bacteroidales bacterium | reverse complement strand
AGGGGCAAGATTGGCTCAAACTTTCGGATCTTTGCCAAAAAGTTTCGACCAATTATTTTTTAGATAACGATCGTTGGATCTATTTCAATGACCTATTAAAAGAAATCCCCATTGAAGTTTATAATCAAGAAGAATTTTTACGAACGAGAAAACAATTCCAAGTACCCGAAGAAAATTGGGAATATTATGTAAATATCTTGGAATATCGCGCCGAAGAAGATTTTTCCCCCATCGAATTTGAGCGTGAAAAAATTAAAAATATCATCTTAAATAATCGGAAAGTAAAACTCATAGAGAGTCTACGAACAGAAGTGATGGTAGAAGGACAAGAAAACAATTGGTTTGAAATTTATTAATTTACGAATGAAACTAAAATTAACATTACTATGCTTGGTTTGGTGTGCAACCGTGCCGGCACAAAACAAAATTATGATAGACCAAGTTGTGGCCGTTGTAGGCAACAAAATGGTTAAACACTCGGATGTGGAAGCTCAAATAAGCAGCATGAAGGTAAATGGTGAAACGGTTGATGCTAATACCTATTGCAAAGTTTTAGAGCAGTTGATGATTTCTAAACTATACGAACATCAAGCCGAATTGGACAGTATTGAGATCCCAGATTCGGAAGTAGAAGCCAACCTTGATCGACGAATTCGGTACTTTATACAACAGATTGGGTCAAGAGAGAAATTGGAAGAATTTTACAATAAACCGGTTTTGGCCATCAAAGAAGAATTTCGTGATATGATTCGAGCACAGATGGTTTCGATGAAAATGGAAGAGGAAATTACCGCAGATGTTAAAGTAACGCCCAGTGAAGTGCGGAAATTTTACAGTCAAATGGATGCCGATAGCGTTCCTCTGATTCCTACGGAATACGAGATTTATCAGATTGTAAAGAAGCCTGCAATCAGTAAAGAACAAAAAGATATGGTCAAACAACAACTCACAGAATATCGTAATCGGATTTTGAAAGGCGAACGTTTTTCGACATTAGCCACGATGTTTTCCGAAGATCCGGGTTCAAGCAAACGTGGTGGCGAATTGGGGATGTTCGGACGAGGAGAGATGTATTCCGAATTTGAATCGGCAGCATTCTCTTTGAAAGAAGGCGAGGTTTCGCCTGTTATTGAGACCAAAGCAGGATTTCATATCTTGCAATTGATCGAACGGCAAGGCGAAAACGTGAATGTACGCCATATCTTGCTCAAACCGGAACCCAATATTGAAGATTTGGATCGTGCACAGAAACTTTTGGATAGCATTGCCAAACTTGTTCGCGACTCTGTGCATACATTCCAACAAGCTGCCGAACTCTTTTCGGATGATCCTAGTGCACGAATGGGAGGTTTGTATACCGGCCCGTATAGTGGAAACGCACGCGTAACAGCAGAGGAAATGGATCCGAATATTTTCTTTATCGTGGATAAATTTGAAGTTGGGCAAATCTCTAATGCTACATTCTTTGAAACAGAAGAACGTGAAAAAGCAGCACGCATCATTCTACTTAAAGATCGCATAGCCCCTCACCGTGCAGATTTGGAACACGATTACGATAAAATCTATAACCTCGCCATGCAACAGGCCAAAGAAAAAGTTATGGACGAATGGCTGAACAGAAAGCTAAAAACACTATATGTTCGCTTGAACGATAAGGCCAAAGAATGTACGTTTCAATACCAATGGGGACAATAATATGCACACTCCCGAACAAATACAGGAATTAAGTAGCAAATACACCGCCCTTCGCAAGGAAATCGGCAAGGTAATCATCGGGCAAGACCAAGTTGTGAATGACCTTTTGATTACTATTTTCAGTCGTGGACATGCACTCCTAATCGGTGTTCCCGGATTGGCGAAAACTTTGTTGATAAACACCCTTTCGCAGGTTTTAGATTTGCAATACAGCCGCATCCAATTCACGCCGGATTTGATGCCGTCAGATATTTTAGGCTCGGAAATCTTGGGACAAGACCGGAGTTTTAGATTTATCAAAGGACCTGTTTTTGCCAATATTATTTTGGCTGACGAAATTAACCGGACGCCTCCAAAAACACAGGCCGCACTATTGGAAGCCATGCAGGAAAAAGCCGTTACCGTGGTGGGAGAAACCTACAAATTGCCCAATCCGTTTTTCGTGCTGGCCACCCAAAATCCCATCGAGCAAGAAGGTACCTATCCCCTACCCGAAGCGCAATTAGACCGGTTTATGTTCAATATTATGTTGGATTATCCGACATTTGAACAAGAACTCAATATAGTGAAACAAACGACCAACGATCAAACTCACACGTTGCCCAAACT
Organism: Bacteroidales bacterium; assembly: GCA_031286005.1. The sequence goes on along the minus strand of JAITVC010000017.1, from coordinate 400 downwards.
GATGAACGCTTCAGAGATAGAGGCCTTTCAAGGATTGGTAAGAGCCTTGCCTGTGCCCGATAACGTGCTGCAAGAGGCTGTGAAAATTGCAGCCGGCTCTCGCCCCAATACATCGCAGGCCAAAGCCGTTGCAACCCAATATCTGCTTTGGGGAGCAGGACCACGGGCCTCGCAAAACTTGATTGTTGGCGCAAAATGCCACGCCGCGCTAAACGGTAAATTCTCCCCCGATATAGAGGACGTTCACGCAGTAGCCTTGCAAGTGCTGCGCCATCGCCTGGTGCGGAACTACAAAGCCGAAGCCGAAGGTATTTCCACCGATGATATAATTCGGAAACTATTGTAAAACACTCGAAGAAAAAATTCTTAGTCTATTTTATTCCCGAAAGGGGCTTTTTGG
>JAITVC010000297.1 GCA_031286005.1 Bacteroidales bacterium | reverse complement strand
GTCCGCCACAACGGACATAAAAAAAGAACTCTCCTCCTGTGGAAAATTCTATTACTTGCAAAACAATTCAAAATATGCGTTTTAGCGTTTTTTTACGTGGTTGCAAGCAGTCAAATTCGTCCACAATATTTCACAAAGTTACAAATAATTTCCGAAACCACCAAATTTCCATTCGCCATTCTCAATTTTTTTCGTATCTTTGCACCAAAAAACAGTTATCATGAACCTATTCGACCAAATCACCGCCGACATTAAAACCGCCATGCTCGCCAAAGAAACCATAAAACTCGAAGCCCTGCGCGGAATAAAAAAAGAATTTCTCGAAGCCAAAACCGCCAAAGGCGGAGATGGAGAACTCAACGACGATACCGCCATCAAAATCCTCACCAAAATGGTCAAACAACGCAAAGATGCCGCCGACATCTATGTGCAACAAAATCGTCCCGAATTAGCCGAAAGAGAAATAGCCGAAGTAGAAGCCATATCAGCCTATCTGCCCAGACAACTCTCCGAAGTCGAGTTAGAAGCCGCCATCAAAAAAATCATTGCCGATACCGGTGCCAGCGGCGCCAAAGACATGGGCAAAGTAATGGGTGTTGCCAGCAAACAATTAGCCGGAAAAGCTGAAGGCCGAACAATATCAGAAACCGTAAAACGACTGTTGAACTAAGCATCAACTCCACTACAACTCCACTACAAGTCCACTACATCTCCACTATTGGTTATAACCAAGCTATATCCAACCATACCCCATCCCCGCCAACCAACCTCTATCGATCTAATATTTCACAAATGATTATCAGTCTTTTAATTTTTAATTCGTAATTTTTAATTGGAATTTACTGTATCATTTACTGTATCGTTTACTGTATCATTTCAAGATTTACTGTATCATTTACGTTGCCATTTATGTTGCCAAAATGGAATTTATCAGGCCATTTTCCATTCTTCACAATTTACTATCCTTCCCCCCTTAACCTTTCACCTTTTAACCCATTAACCCTTTTACCCCGCACCCAACTATAGCCCGTCATTCCGAGCGTAGTCGAGGAATCCCCTTGCTAAGGGATGTCTCTACTGCACTCAAAATGATACCTTTCTAAAAAAATTCTAAAAAAATTTCAAAAAAACTTGCCCATCTAAAATATTTATCGTATCTTTGCAGTGTCGTAGATTACTAATACACTAAAAATAACTTTTAAAAATAATTGATATGATTAACATCCAAAATTTTAGCTTCCATTACAAAGCAGGTAGGCCAATCTATTCAGGAGTAGACATGGTGCTGCAAAGAGGAAACATCTATGGACTACTCGGCGAAAATGGAGTAGGAAAAACAACCCTCCTAAAACTGATTTCAGGATTATTGTTCCCCACAAGCGGACAATGTTCCGTCCTAACCTTTGAACCCAAACAACGCAACCCACGTATGTTGGAAAAAATCTATCTCTTGCCGGAAGTCTACACACTGCCGAAAATGAAGATGAGCGAATACGTGAAATTGTATGCGCCGTTTTATCCCAAGTTCGACCATCAGAAACTGGCCGAATACGTGAAAACATTCGGTCTATCGGAAACACAAAAACTATCCGAATTTTCGCACGGACAGCAAAAGAAATGGCTCATTAGTTTCGGTTTAGCCACCAATACTGAATTACTATTGATGGACGAGCCAACCAATGGTTTGGATATTCCATCAAAAACCATCTTTCGCAAACTGATGGCCGAAGCGATGAGCGACCAAAAAACCGTTATCATTTCAACACATCAAGTGCGCGATTTGGAAAATTTAATCGACCCGATTATTATTTTGGAATACAACCAAGTCCTGCTAAACAATTCGATAGAAGAAATCACGCAGAAACTGAAATTCGTTGTGAAAGAAACCCCATCCGAACACACTCTCTATTCAGAACCTACGATGGGCGGTTTTGCTTGCGTGGAACCAAACGCAGATGGCGCCGAAACCAAAGTAAACATCGAACAGTTGTTCAACGCCGCCATTGCAAACAAAGAAGTATTCAAATCATTATTCATCCAAAAATAAACCCACATCATGAACCTTATTTTCAATATAAACCGCTTTGCAAAGGTTTTCCAAATGGAATCTCGCATGTTTCTAAAAGTCTATCTTATACTGTTTGGAATAACCCTGTTAGACTTAATCATTTCCATGGGCACCCACTCAATCTCCGTTGGAGCAATTACAAAAGCAGCGTCTCAAACCGACAACATGCAACTTGCCGAAACCGCGCATGAATTTATGGGCGGAGTAATGCCATTTCGCCCGGGAGGCGCATTTGGAGTTATGCTTTTTATCGTTCCCTTTATCTTGTACAAATTCTTGTATCATCCCACGCAAGGTTTGACCTACGCCATGCTGCCCGCCTCTCAATTTGAGAAATTCTTGTCCGCATTTGTGCAATGTGTGATTGTAGCACCGCTTGTGATTTTTGGATTTTCATTGTTAGTATCGCTGGTTGGCGATTTGGCCGGTGTCCCGATGAATTGGGATGTTCTCAATTTCAAGTACGTTTTAACCAAATATTATTTGCCGATGATCTGCATTCAATCCGTTGCTTTTTGGGGTGTATTTTGGTTTAAACAACGGAAAATTGCAAAGACTATCTTGACTGTTATAGCCGTTATTGTTGCCGTTGGGATTATCAGTTATTTCGACCGCTCACTTTATATGCATATTTATAATTTTTGTTTTGAGACTAATGCTTACCTGTATGCTATAACGATGGCGTTATGGGCGCTTGCTTTCATTAAATTTCCTCGAACTCAAATCTAAAACAGTATGGATTATAAAGTAGATAAACCGATTTATTTGCAAATTGCCGATTATGTGTGCGAGCGCATTTTACAGGGTGTTTGGAAAGCCGATGAGCGCATTCCGTCCGTGCGCGAATTGAGTGTAACCTTAGAAGTGAACCCAAACACCATCGTAAAATCATTTGAATATCTGGAAAACAAACAAATTATCTTTCAAAAACGAGGCATCGGCTATTTCGTCGAAAGCAACGGCCTGCAACGCATTCAAGAAAACTATAAAACAGAATTCCTAAACGAAGACCTGCCAAATCTGTTCAAAAAGATGCACTGGTTAGAAATTTCGATAGATGAAATTGTTGCCCGCCATGCCAAACAATAGCCATTTTTTTTTGTTAATTCAAAAAAAAATTGTAACTTTACACCCTCGAAGTTCGTCATACAACAAACAACTTTAAAACAGTAACGCCACATGATACAAATCTCCGGCTTAAACAAAACCTATTTCGGTGCACAACCGTTGCACGTACTGAAAGGTATCGACCTGCACATTAAAGAAGGCGAGTATGTCTCGATTATGGGACAATCCGGCTCCGGAAAGTCCACTCTGCTCAACATTCTGGGCATTTTGGACAATTACGACACGGGTACCTATTATCTCAACGGCCGTCTCATCAAAGATTTGACCGAAACACAATCCGCACGGATGAGAAACGAACTCATCGGTTTTGTGTTTCAATCCTTCAACCTCATCAACTTTAAGAATGCCGAAGAAAACGTGGCACTTCCGCTTTATTATCGCAACATTCCACGAAAAAAGCGCAATGCAATTGCGTTGGAATATCTCGACAGAGTAGGCCTAAAGAATTGGGCACATCACTTACCGAACGAAATGTCGGGCGGACAAAAACAACGGGTAGCCATCGCTCGTGCCTTGATTTCTAATCCCGGTATCATCCTTGCAGATGAGCCAACGGGCGCATTAGACAGCAAAACCTCCGCCGAAGTCATGGAGATCCTCAGCGAAGTAAACCGCATGGGAAAAACCGTTATCATTGTCACCCACGAACGCGAAGTAGCGGAGAAAACAAACCGAATTATTCACATTAAAGATGGCATCATTGACGAATAAAAACGGTACGGGGTGTTGGGTACGAGGTGCGAGGTAGCTTCGCCATATCGTACTCCTCGCACCCCGCACCCCGCCACCTCGTACCAAAAAGCATACCGATGGACACAATATACGAAATACTGACAACTCTAAAAAAGAACAAACTAAGGACGGCCTTAACCGGCTTCGCCGTAGCTTGGGGAATCTTTATGCTCATCGTCTTGCTGGGTGCGGGAAACGGACTGATGAACGGCGTCAGGTCTAATTTTGAAGGGCAAACGGTGAATGTTGTAAAAGTATTCCCCGGTTGGACGGCTAAAGCGTATCAGGGCTTTAAAATAGGGAGACAAATCCGCTTTGATTTGACGGATGTGGAGTATATCAAACAACAATTCCCGAAAACTATTTCTGTGATTGCGCCTTACGTGAATTTCAGGAATCAAACCGTTTCCGTAGGAACAAACTACACCACCAATCAGATTTCGGCCATGTATCCGGAAGCAAGTATGACCGATGGATTCAAGGTTTCCGGCAAAAACGGACGGTTTATCAATCAACAAGACCTCAACGAAAAACGCAAAGTTGTCATCATTCATCCGAAAACGGCAGAGATTTTGTTTCCCAACAAAGAGCCATTGGGACAAATGATTAAAATAGGTTCGGTATTGTTTCAAGTAGTCGGTGTTTATGATGTTAATGAAGACGACGAAGGCCGAAACCAAACTATTCTTGTTCCTTTCACCACCGGGCGAATTGTGTTCAACGCAGGGCCGTTCATTCGAGGAATGTCACTCATCGTAGAGGGTCTTAACACGGCAGAAGATAACGAGCAATTCAACAAAGCCGTCACGCAGGCATTGGCTACGAGAAAACAATTTGATGTTACCGACGATGGCGCCATTTGGATTTGGAACCGCTACGAAAGCTATTTGGAAACAAATATGATTCTTGGCGTAATGTCCATAGCAATATGGGTTATCGGACTGTTTACACTCATTTCAGGCATTGTCGGCGTGGGCAATATCATGTTGATAAGCGTGAAAGAGCGCACCAAAGAATTTGGTATTCGCAAAGCCATAGGCGCTTCCCCACTATCTATTTTGAAGGTGGTTGTGTTGGAATCGATAATCATCACAGGTGTTTTTGGCTATATAGGCATGTTCTTAGGCATTGGTGTAACAGAGGCATTGAATGCCATACTCGAAGCGCAGGGTGGGGGAGGCATGGCCTTTAAGAACCCAACAGTAGACATGGGCATAGCCATCGGCGCCACCCTAACATTAGTCATCGCAGGCACTCTCGCCGGATTCTTCCCCGCCCGCAACGCCGTGAGAATAAAGCCGGTGACAGCACTGTCAGCTAAATAATTGAGAATGGAAAATGGAGAATTGAGAATGAAAAAGGAAAATATTATTAAAGATAAGTCATATAGTTTTGCATTAAGAATTGTGAAATTATATCAATATTTATCATTAGAAAAAAGAGAATTTGTTCTATCCAAACAAGTTTTGCGTTCCGGAACATCCATTGGTGCATTGGTTAAAGAGTCTGAACACGCACAATCCAAGGCAGATTTCATCAATAAAATAAATATCGCCCTAAAAGAAGCGAATGAAACGGAATACTGGCTTCAACTTCTCTGTGATAGCGAGTATTTAACATCAAAAGAACACGAATCTATTCAGCCCGAAATCAACGAAATCATCAGTCTATTGGTTTCAATCCTAAAAACATCTAAGCAAAATCTAAAAAAATAATTCTCAATTTTCCATTCTCAATTCTCAATTAAACCTATGTTTGACCTCGATAAATGGACAGAAATCCTACAAACGATTACCCGCAACAAAACCCGTAGTCTACTCACCGCATTTGGCGTGTTTTGGGGTATCTTCATGCTCGTGGCCTTGATTGGCGGCGGCAACGGCATGGACTACTTTCTCAAGAAACAAATTGGCGGGATTGCAACCAATTCGGGACTCATGTTTACAAACACCACGGCTGAGCCTTACAAAGGTTTCCGCAAAGGTCGACGTTGGAATATGCAGTATAAGGATGTGAATATTCTCAAAAAACAGGTTCCCGAAATAGAGCATATCGCACCGGTAAACACTTGGTGGGATGGTGTTTTGGTGAGAGGTGAGCGCGAAAAAGAAGCGCAGTTGAAAGGCGTTACGCCGACTTACGCAAAGATACATACCCCCATTATCCTAAAAGGACGTTATATCAACGATATTGATGTGCGGGAAAAGCGAAAGGTGTGCGTGATTGGCGAGCGAGTATACGAAACACTGTTTCTAAACGGCGAAGACCCTATTGGGCAAACCATCCGTTGGAACAATGTGCTGTTTCAAGTGATAGGCGTATATAAACCCGTTTCCGAAACTATGAACGTTGGCGGGAATGATAACGATATGATGGTGCTTCCGTTTTCAACCATGACCTTGATTACACAAACCGGTGATTGGGTAGGTTTGATGGTCTTTACCGCAAAGAAAGGTCATCGCATCAGCGATATGGAAGAAAAAATCGCACAAATCATCAAGCGTGAACACCAAATTGCCCCTCACGATAAAAAAGCTCTCTTCGTTATGAATGTTGAAAAACAGTTTATGATGTTCGAAAACCTGTTTACGGGTATTAACATCTTGGTTTGGATAGTAGGACTTGGCACGTTGCTTGCCGGTGTGATAGGTGTGAGCAATATCATGATGGTAACCGTAAAAGAACGCACCCAAGAAATCGGCGTAAGGCGTGCGCTCGGCGCAAGGCCGATTCAAATTCTGTCGCAAATCTTATCAGAGACCGCCGTGCTAACCGGAATTTCCGGATTACTCGGCATAGCCTTCGGCGTACTCGTTCTCCAAATAGCCGATTTAGGCATCAGTGGCGGTGGCGGCGAAACATCGGGCTTCATGATTCCATTCTGGACAGCCATTTCCGCAGCCATAGTATTAATATTCCTAAGCCTTTTAGCCGGATTGCTCCCCGCCTGGCGAGCCATGCAGATTAAGGCGATTGACGCACTACGGGATGAGTAAAATTGAGAGTGAAAAACAAAAATAAATCATGAGTAATTTAATAGCCAAAGAATATCAAGGATTTGAACAAATCAAACATACGGATGAGTCCGGTCATGAATATTGGCTTGCACGTGAATTAGCACCTGTGCTGGAATATGTACAATGGCGCAACTTCAGTAAAGTGTTGGATAGAGCAATGCTTGCCTGCCAAAACAGTGGATTTAATGTGCTTGATCAATTTGTTGAGGTCAGCAAATTGATAGAACATGGCAAGGGTGGTAAACGAAGAGTGACAGACTACAAACTTTCCCGCTATGCCTGTTATCTGATTGTGCAAAACGGCGATCCCCGTAAGGAAATTATCGCCACGGGACAAACCTATTTTGCCATTCAAACCCGTAGACAAGAAGTAGCAGATTATTTCAACCAATTGGATGAGGACAATAAACGGCTCGTTATTTGTGGCGATATTAAGCAATGGAATCAGATGCTTGCGGAAACAGCCCACAACGCCGGAGTTATCAGTGATGAAGAATTTGCAGAGTTCCAAAATGCCGGATATATGGGACTTTATGGCGGCGAAACCGTGCAAGATATTCATAGCCGAAAAGGTCTCACACCTAAACAAAAGATTCTTGACTACATGAACAGTCAGGAACTTATAGCGAATTTATTCCGCATATCGCTTGCCGATGAGAAGATTAAAAAAGAGCAGATTCAAGGCACAGATGCGGCGATTGAAGCACATCATCAAGTGGGACACGAAGTACGGCAGACCATCGAACGTGTCAATGGCGTATTGCCCGAAAAGCAGCCAACACCAAACAAAAGCATTGAGGAAATTCAAAAAGAACAACTCCGAAAACTGAAATCTCAAAAGAAATTGATGTTGGACGAATGAATTAATAAAAAAACACTATCTTTGTATTCGGTAAAATAATATCATTAACAACGTCTGAAAAGGACATAAAACAACAAAATATGAGCAAGTCAAAAAGAAATCTATTGATCGTTTTAGTGGGATTTCCGCTGGTCTATATTCTGTATACCTTGACGCCTTGGGCTACGGAATTGTTTACAAAAGGAAACAGCAATGTATTTATCCCATTTTGGAGTGGAATAATTATTCTGCATTGGGCAAGTCTTTTTATTGTTAAAATGTTTCTGAAACAAGAAAACAAAACATGGACAGATATAGGGTACGGATTGAATACTAAAAAAACGTTGATTTTAGTTTTTTCGTACTTAACTGTAGCCTTTTTGATTTTCGGTTTTACAGAGATGTCGCTAAACTATGTTTCAATAGACCAAAGCAAATTGTTGAATTTATCCAATTTCTTTCCCAAAACAACTTCCCAAAGACTGTTGTTTATAATAACCGTTCTTACCGCCGGATTTTGTGAAGAAATTATTTATCGTGGATTTGCGATTACAAAACTGACAGCAGCCGGCCTTAACAAATGGCTGGCATTAGTTCCGGCAGGCATATCTTTTGTATTTATTCATGGGATGGGAGCTATAGCAGGCGGGTACAGTCAATTCCTTTTTTACTTCACTCCTGCACTGATTTTCGGAATAATTTTTATACTTAGTAAAAGGTTGCTACCTGCCATAATAATACATCTGCTATTCGACTTGACGGCAATGATGGCAATATTTCAAGCAATAAGTGAAAGATGAAGACATTATTGAGTCAATAAAATATGAAAAAATCAATTCTTCTCACCGCACTATTACTCCATTTAGCAATTTTTACAGGCTTTGGACAACCCTCGCCCTGCGAAAAAACGATGGAAGAAAGCCTCAATCAAACGGCGGAAACACTGAACAGAAAAGAGGTTAAAAACTTGTGGAATATCGCACTGAATGCGCCCATAATCATTATTAATCCCAACGAAAACAAGATGTATTTCACCGCCATCGAAAACGGAAACGTTCAACCCATTAAAGAGGAGGCGTGGAATAATAAAGTGCCTTTAGCAAACAGTTTTGTGGAATATGACGGCAAAAGGCAGGTCATTATTATGTATCCTTCACTAATGCACAGTTCTTGCAAAGGGCGGGTAAATCTGCTGGCTCACGAAATATTCCACCTGCACCAAAACAATTTGGGAATCCGGAATGCAATGTCCACGAATTTTTATATGGACGAAATTCAAGGAAGAACCTTGCTTCAAATGGAAATGAAAGCCCTGCAACAGGCATTATATGGAAATTTGGAAAGTTTATACGATGCATTGTATATACGCACATACCGTCAAAGTCTTTATCCCGACAATAATGAAGATTTATATGAGTTGAATGAAGGTTTGGCTGAATATACCGGAATGAAGCTATCTACGGATAGCATCCTTTCGTATGCAAAAAACAGGTTGAACTACAATATCAATAGCGGGTATGCCAACGCATTTGGTTATGCTACAGGCACGGCCTATGCTACACTTTTGGATGGATTGTATCCGCAATGGAAACAAGATAAAGATTTAAACAAAGGGATGATTTTTTTGTTGAAAAAGTCGAATCCGAAATATGTGGTTACAGTTGACAGTTTACATTTAAACAAGCTGTTTGACAAATACGGTTATAGCAAAATTTTGTCCACAGAAAAGGAAGCGTTAAAATCTTTTGGCGATGTCGCTGCGTTTGAAGCCCTGCTTAAACCCGAAACGCCCAAACTGAGTGTTATAAACAATGGCATTAATTTCATGTACAATCCGAATGACCGCGTAATCGCATTGAACAATGCCGTATTGTTGCGAAACATAACCATCAAGGGAGAATGGGGCGAAATCAAAACTAAAAATATCATTCGGTTAAACAATTGGTCGGCGTTTTACCTGCATCCTCCAACAGAAACAAACGCTGGTATTATCAAAGGCGACGGCTACGAAATTCAATTGAACAAAGGCTGGAAAGTAGTTAACGCAGATGGAATTTATAAAATAGAAAAAGACGAATAAACAGATTGCATTCTTTGAAAATTAACACTTAAAAAACAATATAAAATGAAACAAATTCTTATAGCATTATTGCTCTTGTCAGCCATCCATACAGGTTATGGACAACAATCGCCTTGCGAAAAAACAATGGAAGAAAGCCTGAAACAAATGGCTGAAATATTGAATAAGCCCGAATCTCGGAACTTATGGAATGTCGCGCTGAATGCGCCTATAATCATTATTGATCATGTTGCAAACAAGATGTATTTCACAGCCATCGAAAACGGAAATGTTCAACCCATGAAAGAGGAACCGTGGGATAACAAGGTGCCTATAGCAAACAGCACTTTTGAATTTAACGGCAAAAGATATGTGACTATTGTTCACATGTGGCTAATGAATAGTTCTTGCGAAGAACGTATAAGTCTGTTGGCTCACGAAATATTTCACCTGCACCAAAATAGTTTGGGTATTCAAAATTTCATGTCTACAAATTTTTATATGGACGAAACTGAAGGACGAACTTTGCTTCAAATGGAAATGAAAGCCTTGCAACAGGCATTGGACGGGGATGTGGAAAGTTTACAAGACGCGCTACATATACGCGCTTATCGCCAAAACCTTTATCCAAACAATAACGAAGATTTGTTTGAGTTGAGCGAAGGTTTGGCTGCATATATGGGTATGAAACTATCTATGGATAGTATCCTTTCGTATGCAAAAAACAGGTTAAACTATGATGTCAATATTGGATACACCAATACATTCGGATTTGCCACAGGGACTGCTTACGCTATACTTTTAGATGGATTGTATCCACAATGGAAACAAGATAAGGATTTAAACAAAGGTATGATTTTTTTGCTTAAAAAATCAAATCCGGAATATGACATTACTGTCGACAGTTCACATTTGAACAAACTGTTTGACAAATTTAGCTATGATAAAATTCTATGCGCAGAAAAAGAAGCGCTAAAATCTTTTGGCGATGTCGTTGCATTTGAAGCCTTACTTAAGCCCGAAACATCGAAACTTAGCGTTATGAACAATGGTATTTATATCACGTATAACATGAACGACCGTGTAATAGCATTTGATAATGCCGTACTATTACGAAACATAACTCTCAAGGGAGAATGGGGTGAAGTCAAAGCTGAGAACATCGTTCGGCTAAACGACTGGTCGGCATTTCACCTGCTTCCGCCAAAGGAAATAAACGGCGCTATTATCAAAGGAGATGGCTACGAAATCCAACTGAATAAAGGCTGGAAAGTAGTTAACGCAGATGGAATTTATAAAATAGAAAAAGGCGAATAACCCAATAGTCTATTCTCAATTAAACAACAAAATAAACATGAAAAAGTTAACATCTTTAATCGTATTGTTTGTTATAAATTCATTCGTTTTTGCACAAAAAATAGAACTGAATGCAAAAGTTGATGAACGTTGTGAATTATTGAGTACCGTTTTTCGTTTGGCAGAAATAGAGGAATATACGCCCAATGAATTTTCTGTTTTTGTGGATAGTGTAATCAAGTATTTTGAGCCGTACAAGAATCACGAAGTGGTTGAATACTGCAAAATGTATCGCAAAAAACATAGCATTGCTTATGATGCTCCGATGAACATGGCAGTTCATTTACAAATTATTGAAGGAAAGATTTCACTAATTCCGAATGTGAAAGAAAACAGTTTGGATAGTCGCTGGGATAGAGATGCACTGCCCCGTTTTATAGAATTGTTGAATGATTTTTATACCGTAACAAAGTTTCACGATTTTTTTCAAACGCAAACCATAAAAGAAAAAGTTGAGATTGCAGCCAATGAATATTTCAAAAAAATTGATATGAAATGGTTCGAGAGCTTTTTCGGGGAAGTGCCGGAAGGCAATTTTAACCTAGTTATTAGTTTGTCGAATGGAAATAATAATTACGGTCCCAATGTGGAATATCTTGACGGGAAAGAAGATTTATACTCAATAATTATTTGCGGAATAGATAGTTTGAATAATCCTGTTTTTGAAGACGATTGGGCAATTGAATTGATCGTTCACGAATTTTGTCATTCGTTTTGCAATCCTCTGATTACGGAAAATTATCCTAAAATGCAAGAGAAAGCAAATGCTTTTTTCAAACAGAAAAAGAAAACGTTTAAAAGAATGGATTATGGCGATCCACAAATAATGTTGTTTGAAGTTTTAGTTAGAGCAAGTGTTATCCAATATTTGGCAGACCATTTTCAGGAGAATCCCCAAGATTATTTGTCCAGACAAAAAATCAACGGTTTTATTTGGATTGAAGAACTTTACAATTTATTAGACCAATACGAAGAAAATCGTGATACATATCCTACTTTAAGAAGTTTTATGCCTGAAATTGTTTATGCCTTAAATCAGATGGATCCTAAAAGAATGGAAAAAGAGCGACAAAAAAAGAAGCCAACAATGTTGGTTGCTAATATTACGAACGGCGACCAAAATGTTGACGCTTCAACGACTGAAATCGTTATCAAATTTGACAAACCCATGTTCACCATACCATACGGCACATCTTCCGGTAAACAAGGAAAAGATTATATGCCAAAAGCTTTGGGTGCAGAATGGAATAAAGAAACCAAAACAGAATGGGTTTTGAAAGTACAGTTAGAGCCCAATAAAAAATACTCCATCTCTTTTCCGGCACAGTGGTTTTACAGTGAAGATGGTGTTAATGCAAAAAATACGGTGTATTTAGATTTTAAAACAAAATGATAAAAATAACTAAACAAAAATAAACATGAAAAAATTCTTCAAGCACAGAAAATATAGTGATATACAAGTGATAGGGCAAGAAAGTCAAAACCATTATTCGGCTCAAAAAAAGCAATATTAAGCTCAAAAGTCGGAGTTTTAAAAGAAAAATGATTATCTTTGTGAGCTCAAAACACAACAAAAGAAAAATGAAAACACAAGAACTGATATTGGATTATTTGAAAAATCATGCCAACTCTTCTTCAAAAGAAGTTTTTGACGGCTTAAATTCCATTGTTAGCTATGCAACCGTGAAACGATGTTTGTCCAAATTGTTAAGTAGCGGTTACATTCTACAACAAGGGAATGCAAAGAATAGTCGTTATGCACTTTCTCCCACATTTAATCTTTTTTATCCTGTCAATTTAAACGAATACTTCAATAAAGAAATAGATGATCGGGACATTTTAACAAGCTACAATTTCTCACTTATTCCGGATATATTGCAGCATAGTTCACTTTTCACCATTGAAGAGTTGGCTGTATTAAACAATTTGCAATATAAATTTTCCAAAAACATTGCTCAATTGTCCGATTTTGAATACAAAAAAGATATGGAACGATTGGCGATAGATTTGAGTTGGAAGTCTTCGCAAATAGAAGGCAATACATATTCTTTGCTTGAAACCGAACGGCTTTTGAAAGATAAACAAACGGCAGCAGGAAAAACAAAAGATGAGGCAATCATGCTTTTAAATCATAAAGATGCGATTGATTTTGTGGTTGAAAATTCTGATTATTTTCATTTGCTGAGTGTTGCTAAATTGGAAAACTTGCATGGTGTCTTAGTCAAAGAATTGGGCGTTGACAGAAATATCCGAACGCGACGAGTGGGTATAACAGGCACGAATTACCGTCCGCTTGACAACGAATTTCAGATTCGTGAAGCCCTACAACAAACATGCGATTTAATAAACAGTCGTGAAAATATTTTTGAAAAAGCATTGTTCGCCTTGGTATTGCTTTCGTATATTCAGGCATTTGCAGATGGCAATAAACGTATCGCAAGAATCACGGCAAATGCTCTTTTGGTTGCCAACAAATACTGTCCGATTTCGTTCCGTACGGTGGATGCTGTTGATTACAAGAAAGCAATGCTTTTGTTTTATGAGCAAAACAATCTATCAACATTCAAACAAATTTTTATCCAACAATTCAAATTTGCCGTGGAAAATTATTTTTAATAAAAAAACGCAATAATAACAACTAAACAAAAATAAACATGAAAAAATTCTTCAGGTATTTCCTTCTTGCTCTTGTAGGTCTTGTTGTGATCTACACATTCTATTTCTTGTATTCCAAATCTAAACCCAAAGAAGTGGTTTATGAGTTGGTCGAACTCGAAAAGTACACCATCGTGAAAAAGACCGTTGCCACAGGCAAAGTGGAACCTCGCGACGAGATTCTAATCAAACCGCAAATCAATGGTATTATCACGGATTTGTATAAAGAAGCCGGACAAAAAGTCAAGGTGGACGAAATCATTGCCAAAGTGAAAGTGGTTC
>JAITVC010000228.1 GCA_031286005.1 Bacteroidales bacterium | reverse complement strand
AATCCACCTATTCATAAAGATGACATTGTGATCGCTATTTCGCAATCGGGTGAGACAGCAGATACTCTGGCAGCTATTGAATTGGCCAAACAGGCAGGGGCTTTTGTGTATGGCATTTGCAACGTGGTAGGCTCATCCATTCCACGTTTGACCGATAGCGGAACCTATACACACGCAGGGCCTGAAATTGGGGTTGCATCTACCAAAGCGTTTACGGCACAAGTTACTGCACTTTGCCTGATAGGCTTAACGTTGGCCAAAGAGATGAAAACGATTAGCGACAAACGCTATCTGCAAATCATCAAGCACTTGCACGAAATGCCTGAGAAGATAGAGCAGACGTTGAAGTTGAATGAGCAGATTCAGGAGTTCTCAAAGATATTCACCTACTCCCGAAATTTCTTGTATCTCGGCAGGGGCTACAACTATCCGTTGGCCCTCGAAGGCGCTTTAAAACTCAAAGAAATCTCCTATATCCACGCCGAAGGCTATCCGGCAGCGGAGATGAAACACGGCCCTATCGCCCTTATTGATGCCGAAATGCCGGTAGTTGTGATTGCCACAAACAAAGGTCATTACGATAAGATTGTAAGCAATATCCAAGAAGTGAAAGCCCGCAAAGCTCGTATCATTTCTATTGTTACGGAAGGCGACACTACGGTGAAAAACATGTCCGATTTCTGTATAGAGATACCCGAAACCGAAGAAATGCTCGTGCCGATTTTAGCGTGTATTCCTTTGCAATTATTGGCGTATCACATTGCCACCATGAAAGGCTGCAATGTTGACCAACCAAGAAATTTGGCAAAATCGGTTACCGTAGAATAAGAGTTTTATTCCGTCAGTCTTCGCTTTCTATTCATTCGCAATAATGATAATCAATATTCATTTTGATTTCTTATAAAATACCGGTATCAAAAACAATCCTGTCCCAAGTAAGAAAACAGCCGCAGACACATACAGTACAGCATCATTCGTGTTAAAGAAAATAAACTGCTGTATGGTTCGGATAAACCAAAATGCCGACGTGCCGATTAAAAAATACCGCCCTAATTTTGTCGATCGAAGTTCTGTCGGAAAGACAAAACAAATCACGGCTGTAAAAATAAAGTAGTAAATAATTTGAACGTTCAAGCATTGCATTATTCCACTGTTCACGAAGGCCAACTTATTCAATTCACTATCCCATTTCCACAACTTCCAAAACCCCGAATGGAAAAGAGCAAAAGCCATGTTATAAAGACCGCCAATAAAAATCACGTTTTTCATCTTGCTATACATTTAAAGTTTATTAATTTCTTTGTTACCCATTTTTTGAAACTTGACATCACGAAAATAAACAAACAGATTTCTAAAATCTTCCTGCGATATATCCAGTTTTAGCTGCTGCACGCCAATCATTATGCCATATTCCATGGTGGTATATAGTTCCGCTTCTTTGGCATCAATTCCAATTTGAATGCTCAAATCCGTTAGATATTTCATGCGCATACCGTCAACCTGCTGCACGTAGCGCCGTACCGTTTCATTCGAAAAACTCCATGCACGGATTACCTGCTCCGCCTTTTGCGAAACCAACGATGCAAACTCTCTCAACATACCATATCTTGCGCCAACATCAACAATCGAATCGGTCGTTTTTATGAAATCAACCGTGTTCTTTTCCATCCAATACGTCATCAAGCGGTCAATATATCCGTCAACGCTACCAAAATGATGGTAAAACGAACCTTTTGTAACATTAAGGATTGTACAAAGGTTATCTATTGTAATTTTAGCAAAACCATCCGTCGCCAAAACATTTAACCCCTCAACAAACCAATCGCTTTTTTCTATTTTCTTCATATTTATACATTTACCAACAATACCATTTAGTATGGTCTGCAAAGATACAAAATATTTTTCAAATAGATACCATTTTGCCTAAAAAAAGTTTTCAACAATTATCTTTTTAGTGATCACATCAAGATTATTTGCATAATATTGCATACTGACATTCCGGCAGATTTCGCCTTATAACATTTTTTCAATTATACTATAGAAAGTGTACAGAAGATGTACAGAAGAACACTGTTAAAAACGGCGAAAAAAGATGGCGATAAATCATAAATATTTTGTATCTTTGCAGTGAAATTTAAATTCTATATTACGTTAACAACATGCCACATCTAAAACCTATCGTCGAAGTTTGTGTTGACTCCATAAATTCTGCGCTCATTGCGCAATCGCAAGGTGCTTATCGAGTAGAATTTTGCGATAACCTTTCAGAAGGCGGAACCACGCCATCATTCGGTATGCTCGAAATAGCACGACAAAAGCTAACCTTGAAATTGTATGTTTTGATACGTCCTCGTGGCGGCGATTTTCTGTATGATGATTTGGAATTTGAAGTCATGACATCCGATATTCATTACTGTGGGAAAATAGGGTGCGACGGCGTTGTCATCGGGATGCTAAATGCGGATGGCACAATAGACACCGTGCGTTGTGCAGAATTAATCCGCATTGCGAAATCGTATAACATGGGCGTAACGTTTCATCGAGCTTTCGACCGTTGCAAGGATATGCAGGCTTCGTTGGAAACCATTATCGACTTAGGTTGCGAACGTGTGTTGACATCGGGCGGGCAACTTACGGCTTTCGACGGCATACCTGCTCTTCGGAAGTTGATAGAGCAAGCGGCAGGGCGCATTACCATCATGCCCGGTGCAGGCGTAACGCCCGAAAATGCTGCGGAAATCCTCAATGAAACCGGTGCCACCGAAATTCACGGTACATTGAGAACTCGCCAATATAGCGCCATGACGTATAAACATCCGGTATTGAATAATCCCGAACAGGAATTAGGCCTTTGGGTGGCCGATGCTGAAAAAATAAAACAAATCATTGCCCTTTAAGAGACATTAAACTCCATATTTACCATGAAAAAAATCCTTCTTCTCGCCGTATTTAGTGTGGCTATTTTCCAATTGTCAGCACAAAGTAAACCACGTATCGGCATCGCCGGTATGTCCATTGAATGCAGCACGTTTTCGCCGGCCATCACGCCTTTAAGTGCGTTTCGCCAACTCGAAGGCGATGCACTTTTGCGCAGTTACCCGTATCTGCACGCCGATTCCGTTATGGGACAAAATGCCGTGTGGCTTCCGGCCATGCTCGCTGCGGCCACGCCGGGCGGTCGTATCTCTCGCGAGACTTACGAGACTTTGGCAACAAAGATATTGGATATAATTAAGGCCAATATGCCTTATGATGCGTTCTTTTATCATATTCACGGTGCGATGAGCGTGGAGGGGTTGGATGATCCGGAGGGCGATTTCTTGGAGCGTATTCGAGGAGTTATCGGCAACGATGCCATTGTTTCCACGTCGATGGATTTGCATGGCAATGTTACGCAACGCTTGGCGGAGTATACGGATTTAATCACGTGTTTCCGCATGGCGCCTCACGAGGATAGAGACATTACCGTGCGCCGTGCGGTGGATAATCTGTATGAGCGTGTGATTTCCGGAAAGGGACGTCCGGCCTACAAAGCATGGGTGGCCGTGCCGATTCTTC
Organism: Bacteroidales bacterium; assembly: GCA_031286005.1. The sequence continues at coordinate 1,148 of JAITVC010000228.1, read as the reverse complement.
TTCCGGGCGAACGCACGAGTACTCGATTAGAGCCTGCCAAATCGTTGTATGGTATGATTCCGACTTACGAAAAGCTTCCGGGTGTTATAGATGCGTCTATTTGGATTTCCTACGCTTGGGCGGATGAGCCGCGCAATCAAGGGGTGGTGATGGTCTATGGCGATGATAAATTTGAAGTGGAAATGTCGGCCAAAGAATTGGCACAAAAGTTTTGGAGCGTGCGCCGTCAGTTTGATTTTGAAACCACCACCAAACCGCTCGACGAATGTCTGGATGCAGCCATCGCCAGCACCAAAAAGCCTTTTTTCATCAGCGATATGGGCGATAATCCCACCGGAGGCGGGGCCGGTGATGTAACGTGGACGTTGGCACGCTTGCTCAAACGGCCGGAATTTCAAACGCCAAACGGAAAAACCGTGATTTATGCCTCTATTCCCGGCCCGGAAATGATTGCTGCCGCCCAAAAAGCCGGTGTTGGACATTCCGCGGAAGCGATGGTTGGCGCTATGGAAGACAACCGTTTTGAAGGCCCCGTGAAATTATCCGGAACAGTCCTATATACCAGCGACGAAGAAGCCGTTATTCAAGCGGGTAGCCTGCTGGTGATTGTAACCAAAAGCCGTGCCGCCTATCACTACGAAGCCGACATGAAAGCCATCGGTTTAAATCCGCGCGAAGCCGATATTGTGATGGTGAAACAAGGCTATTTAGTGCCCGATTGGTACAACATGCAAGCCGATTGGATGATGGCGCACACACGTGGCGGCGTAGACCAAGATTTGGTAAACTTGCCCTACAAACGTGTAATTCGCCCCATCTATCCCCTCGACCCGGATATGCCCGACCCTGCGCTTAATGTTATTTTTATCCCTTCGGCGAAATATAAATACGGGCGGTAGATTTGGTGAAAAGTGAATAATGATTAGTGAATAATAACAAATACCCCTTAATCTTTGTGAAGATGCCCTATAAAACAGCCCTTATAAACGCCATGATACCTTGCGCCGTAATGCGCGAGGAGTGCATTTATAGTCGTTGTAATAGTTTCACTTTTAGGGCGTCTCCCCCCCCCCCCAGCCGGGGCTCATCAGCAACTACGGACCACATTACCAAGCGGTACTTTGGCGCACGTGCAATGTGGCGAGACG
>JAITVC010000087.1 GCA_031286005.1 Bacteroidales bacterium | reverse complement strand
ATTGTTAAACCTCACTTATTGGCTGCGCAACAAGGGAAACGGGATTTTAGGCAGTTGCAGCGCATTAAATACAATTCTGAAATTTTTGAAACGTTATTGCAGAAACAAAAACAGATTACGGCGAATAGTGTAGGTTTGGGTATCACGCTGGGCAATCCGCAGGCCAAGATACAGATCATCAAAGTTTGCAATCCGTATTGCGGACCATGTGCCAAAGCGCATAAAACGATTGATGAACTGTTGGAAAATACAGATGTGAAAGTACAGGTTATTTTTACCGTTACCAATGAAGAAAAAGATTACCGGGCTTTACCTGCCAAGCATTTAATGGCTATTGCAGCACGAAAAGACGACGTTTATACCCAAAAGGCGTTGGATGGCTGGTATGGTGCTAAAGAGAAAAATTATGATGTGTTTGCCGAATGCTATCCGGTCAGTCAAGAGGAATTAGCCCAACAAGTGGGGAACATTGAGGCAATGAAAGTATGGTGCGAGGACGTTGGCATTGAATTTACGCCGAGTATTTTCATCAATGGGCATCTACTTCCGGATGCTTATATGATTGAGGATTTGAAGTATTTTTTAGAGGAGTAAATAAAACCCCTGTCGTTCTGCTTGGGTGAATAACATTACTATTTTACAGCGTTTCATCATGTCTATCCGGCAATTGTGGAAAAAAGGGGTGTCGTGAATGTCCCTGCAAAAATGGAAAGCGACTATATTTATCAATTTTTAAAGCATAATTTAAACAAAAAATAGGTAAATTTCATTTTTTTTCGTACCTTTGCGCGCCTTTTTACTGTATATGAAAAACGTTTATTATTTTATTGTTGTTTTAATTATTTCGTTATGGATGCCTTCTATGGGTTTTGCACAACGCAGTCTTACGTTAAGCGGCACGATTAAAGATAAATCTAACGGCGAAACACTGATTGGCGCTACGGTCTTGGTAAAAGATGGAAAAGGCGGAAGTAATGGAGTTGTTACGAATGTTTACGGGTTTTACTCGATTAGTTTGCCGAAAGGCGACTATACGCTGACTTATTCGTTTATGGGTTATGAATCGCAAATCTTGCAAATTTCGCTTACGGAAAATACAACACAATCGTTGGAATTGACACCGGTTTCTCAAAATCTGTCGGAAGTGGTGATTACGGAACAGCGCACCAATCAACAAATCACACGGAACGAAATGGGGATGGTCAAGATGAATATTCAAGCCATCAAGCAAATCCCTACGTTGATGGGCGAGGTGGATGTGATTAAGGCGATACAGTTGTTGCCGGGAGTGATGGCTACGAGTGAAGGCGGGTCGGGATTTAGTGTGCGTGGCGGTGCGCCGGATCAGAACTTGATTCTGTTGGACGAGGCTACGGTTTATAATGCGGCTCATGCACTTGGTTTTTTCTCGGTGTTTAACAACGATGCGGTTAAAGATGTGGCGATTTACAAGGGCGATATTCCTATGCAATATGGTGGACGGTTGTCGTCGGTGCTGGATGTGCGCATGAATGACGGCAATACCAAACGCTTTTCGGCAACGGGTGGAATTGGCTTGTTGTCAAGTCGCTTGACCCTTGAAGGGCCGATTTGGAAAGATAAGACGTCATTCCTTTTGGCCGGTCGCAGAACGTATTTCGATTTGTTTTTGCCGCTTGCTAACAACGATATGCTCAAAACCGTGAAGTTGTATTTTTATGACATCAATGCTAAGGTTGTGCATCGGTTTTCGGACAACGACCGTTTGTATCTTTCGCTCTACAAAGGAATAGATGTTTTTGGAAATAAGGGCGACCAATACATGCAGTTTGACTATGGCAACACGACGTTTACGGCACGTTGGAATCACTTGTTTTCGCAAAAACTGTTCTCCAATTTAACGTTAATCACGTCTAAATACGACTATACGATGGGTGCAATCGTTGGTCCAATTACGGCTCAATGGATTTCGGATTTGAACGATTATGGTGGAAAGTTGGACTTTACCTATTTCCCGAATGCAAATAATACCGTACGTTTCGGCGTGGCGAGTACATACCATATTTACAGTCCGGGTGTGGCAAACTTTCATATTGGGAAAGTTAATTTCTTGACCGATACAACAGGCATTGGGCAAACGATGAGCTTGCGTGACAATTATGCTCTTGAGAATGCTGTTTATATCGGAAACGATCAAAAGATAGGAGATAAATTTTCGTTGAAATACGGTGTTCGGATTAGCAGTTTTTCAAACATTGGGTGGGATACTATCTTTAATTATGATGAGAATTATAATGTTATTGATTCGGTAGGCTATGGTAAAGGCGAGTTTTTCCACACGCATTGGGGATTTGAGCCAAGAATTGGCGTGGCTTATGTGATTAATGATGCCACATCTGTGAAAGCGAATTACTCGCGAACGGTGCAATACGTGCAATTGGCACAAAATTCGACAGGTGGAAATCCGCTGGACATGTGGTTTGCCGCTAATCCTAATATGAAACCGCAAAAAGCCGATATGTATGCCATTGGGTTGTTTAGAAATTTAAAAAATAATGAATGGGAAACTTCGCTCGAATTTTACTACAAGAATATTTTTAATTGTATTGATTTTAAAGATCACTCTAATGTGATGCTTAATCCTAAATTGTATGGGGAACTACGGCAAGGTAAGGGCAAGGCTTATGGTATGGAAGTGATGATTAAACGTCCGGATGGCAAGCTGAACGGCTGGGTGAGCTATACTCTTTCTCGCTCGGAACGATCAATTCCGACTATCAATGAAGGAAAGCCTTATTTGGCGTCTTACGATCGCACACATAATTTTACGATTGTGGGCAATTATGAGTTTTCGCCACGTCATATTCTTTCGGCTAATTGGGTGTTTTATACGGGGAATGCGGTTACATTCCCAACAGGGCGTGCGCTTATCAATGGTGTTTGGTTGCCAATTTATACAGATCGAAATGGCTCTCGGATGCCGAATTATCATCGTTTAGATGTGTCGTTTATGATAAAGAGTAAGCCTAATCCTGAACGAAAGTGGAGCTATGATTGGTCGTTTGGCCTCTACAATGCTTACAACCAACATAACCCTTGGATGATCAACTTTAAA
>JAITVC010000032.1 GCA_031286005.1 Bacteroidales bacterium | reverse complement strand
AAGTTGCTGAAGAAGCAGTAGTAGAAGAAGTAGTTGCTGAAGAAGTTGTAGCTGAAGAAGCTCCTGCTACTGAAGAAGTTGCTACTGAAGAAGTTGCTGAAACTCCAGCGAAATAATTTTCGTTTCGAGTAAAAAACCTGTAGGGGCGACGCATGCGTCGCCCCTACGTTTTTATGGCCACAGCAATATCCTCTTCAATCTGCCTTTTCAAGCCTTCCGGCGAATCGAAAGGTTTTTCATGACGAATAAATTTTTGAATGGAAATATCCAAAATCTGATTATAAATATCTTGCGAAAAATCCAATATATGCACTTCGGCGACGCGCTCGGAAACGCCGAATGTTGGGCGGATTCCAACATTTAGCACACCACGAAATGTTTGGCCGGTAATCGTTACATCAACGCCATAAACGCCGTTTTCGGGCATTTCGGCAGGATTCTGAAATTCCAGATTGGCGGTAGGAAACCCTAATGTGCGGCCGATTTTTCGACCTTCAACAACTTTTGCGAGCATTTATCGGATCTCTTCAATATACGGCAAGCGAGCCATCACAGCAGGTTTTAGAGAAATAGATTTGCAAAATTCATACATCGGATACAAATCGCCCATTTCGGATTTGACCATGTTGATTTTTGTTTCGCCGAGCATCTCCAGAATTTGTTCAAATTGGTCTTTTTCTTTCGGAAAATTAGTGATTTTATAATCGTCGATTTTAGCCAATTCTGCGGCTTTCGCCAAAGCGACATCCAAACCGCCGATTTCGTCCACCAAGCCAATTAGTTTGGCATCGGTTCCGTTCCAAACACGACCTTGACCGATAGAATCCACGTAATCTTTCGTCAAACGGCGACCATTTGCTACGTGCGAAATAAACGTGCCATAAATGCGCTCAATCATGGCTTGCATTTTGGCTTCTTCAAACGCATTCATCGGACGCGTTAGGCTCAAAAATTCAGCGTTGGTATTGGTCATCACATCATCAACGGTTACACCAAATTTTTCGTTCAACAATTGTTTCGCATTCGGAATCGTTCCAAACACGCCGATAGAGCCGGTAAGCGTCGTAGGCTGTGCAAAAATCGCATTGGCGGCGCACGAAATATAGTAACCACCGCTGGCTGCATAACGTCCAAATGAAGCAACAACCGGCTTTTTCGCCTTAGCTGCAATCACTTCCTGCAAAATAATATCGGAAGCCAAAGCACTTCCACCAGGCGAATTCACACGGATAACAATCGCCTTGATTTTATCGTCGTTAGCGGCTTTGCGAATATCTTTCGACAACGATTCCGAGCCAATTGAGTACGCATCGCCGTTGCCCATGCCGATTTCGCCTTGAGCGTAAATAATGGCGATTTTGTTTTTTGTAGATTTCTCAATTTTTGCAGGCGCTTTGGCGTATTTTTTCAAATCTACAAATTCCAATTTCTCGATTTTCTCTTCTTTCACAGCATCGGCGAGCATTTTGAGCATTTCGTTGTGATCAATAACACCATCAAGCAGATTCAACTCTTCGGCATCCTCAGGATTGGTAGCTAACATGTCATTCGCAATGCGATTCAGATCCTGCGTAGAAATATCACGACTTTTAGAAATATCGGCCAACATTGCATTCCACAAACCGTTGAGGTAGCGTTGCGTTTGTTCACGATTTTCGGGGCTCATTTGATCGTTGATAAACGGCTCAACGGCACTTTTGAACTTTCCGTGACGGATAATTTGCATTTGAATGCCGATTTTTTCCAACGTGCCTTTCAAAAACATGGATTGGCTGTGAAGTCCGTTGAAAAGCAACATGCCTTCGTTGTGCATATAGACTTTATCGGCCACCGAAGCCAGATAATACATGCTTTGCGAATAACTATCGCTGTAGGCCCAAACAAATTTTTCCGAAGTCTTGAAATCTGCAATCGTTTGGCGCAATTCCTGCAATGTGGCTAACGACGCGTCTGTTGCCATCGTCAGATTCAAAAATATTCCCTTGATATTTTCATCGGTTTTAGCATTTTTGATGGCTTCGATAGCGGAATTTAGGCCAACAGTCGAACTTCCATCAAACGAAGGAATAGACGCCATCATGGCGCGATCAGGCATATCGTAATCCATCGTGATTTCCAAAATGGATTTCTCTTTAACATTGAGTTCTTCCGTGTCGGAAACAGCAAATTTAGCCAAAGATCCGACCAAAAACATAATACCGACAACAGCGATAATGATGTAAGCCACGATATTGGCAAAAACAATTTTTAGAAAACTTTTCATAGGATATTTTTTTGCAAAGATACGAAAAATATTTGAAATGAAAAAAAGGGACACAAAATTTGTGCCCCAGAAATTATTTTTTTGCTTTGGTAAAAATCCCCTGCCCGTGTTAACTCACTGTTATTTTTTCCACTGCTGTGCGAATTCGTTGCACCGTTTCCTTTTTGCCGATAATCGCCATAATCTCGTTGAGATGAGGGCCTTTTGCTTCTCCGACCAGGCAAAGCCGTAAACAGTTCATCACTTGCCCCATATTGTAATTGTTGGATTTGATGAACGTTGTAACGACCTCCTCTAAATGATTAGACGTAAAATCGGCCTCAAGGTTTAATTGATCGATAAATTTTTCTAAAATAGCAGGTGTTTCCGGTGTCCAGCGTTTTTTGATAACAGATTGATCATAAGTCGTTGGTGCAATGAAAAAGAAGTGAGATTGATCCCAGATTTCGTGTACGAAATTCACACGCTCTTTGACTAAATCAACGATTTTTTCCAAGTTTTCGCGTTCGCAAAACGGCGTGGTCATTTTGGCGTGCAGAAACGGAATGAATAAATCGGTCAATTCTTCGGTGTTTTTTTTCATCAGATATTGATGATTGAACCATGTGGCTTTTTGCACATCGAATTTCGCACCATGCTTACTCACACGGTCGAGAGAGAACTTTTCGACCAACTCGTCTAATGAAAAAATTTCTTGTTCGGTGCCATCGTTCCAGCCCAAAAGTGCCAAAATATTGATCACCGCTTCCGGGAAATAACCCATTTCGCGATAGCCCGACGAAATTTCGGATGTTTTCGGATCCATCCATTGCAAAGGAAACACCGGAAAACCAAGTCGGTCGCCATCACGCTTGCTGAGCTTGCCGTTGCCTTCGGGTTTCAGCAAAAGCGGCAAATGTGCGAATTTCGGCATCGTTTCTTCCCAACCCAAATAGCGATAAA
>JAITVC010000059.1 GCA_031286005.1 Bacteroidales bacterium | reverse complement strand
CAAATCTAATTTACTAATAATGTGATCGCCTATATCTTTTTTCATTTTTTCCTAATACTATATAAATGTTCATCAACTATTCTTCGACTGCAAAGATACAAAAAAATCTGTAAAACGGAAAAAGTTATTAACAAAGTGGGGGATTTACTAACATTTTAACACTTTTTAACAGTTTTTATATACGAAAATTGGGAGTTGGGCGTTATATATAGTGAATAGTGAATAGTGAATAGTGAAAAATGGGAAAAAGTAAAGGAGATTTATCGCTAATCACTAATCATTAATGTAATAATAAATACTATTAAATTCGTTTTATGTTTAAAGATTTGATTGACCTTTTGTATCCGTCGCAGTGTGTGGCGTGTGGGAAAACTTTGTATCGAAATGAGACGTTGATTTGTTTGGATTGTCTTTTGCATTTGCCTAAAACGCAGTTTGAGAATGACCGGGAAAATGCGGTTTGTAAATTGTTTTGGGGGCGTGCTGAGGTGGAGATGGCTACGGCGTTTTTGTTTTTTACGAAAGCGGGGAAAGTGCAACGTTTGATTCATGGGTTGAAGTATGGGGGGAAGTCAGAAGTTGGTGTTTATTTGGGGAGGTTGTTTGGTAAGGATTTACTGAAATCGCCGTATTTTAGGGATATAGATCTTATTGTTCCGGTGCCGCTGCACTCTGAGAAAATGAAAACTCGTGGCTATAATCAGAGTGAGCGGATTGCTGTTGGGTTGTCGGAAGCGATGGGTATTCCTGTTGATACGACTTCGTTTGTTCGGAGTCGGGCTACTGAAACGCAGACTAGTAAGAATCGTTTTAGTCGTTGGGAAAATGTGAAAGAGGTGTTTGCGGTTGGCGATGCGGAGGGGTTGAAAAATAAACATATCCTGCTGGTGGATGATGTGATTACTACGGGCGCTACGATTGAGGGGTGCGTTCGTAAGTTGAGTGCGGTTGAGGGGGGGCGGGTTAGTGTGGTGGGGGTGGCGATGCCTATTAACTGATTAAGGTTTGTGCTTGTTGTAGTTGTTCGGGTTTGCCTACGTCTATCCATGTGTCGGTGTTGTGTGGGAAGGCGTGGATGTTGAAGGTTTTTGCTAAATCGAGATAGGTTTCGACGATTGAGAATTTTCCGGTTTGGCGGATGTGTTTGAATATATCGGAACTCATCACGTGGATGCCGCTAAATGCGAGTGGGGTGAGGTGTTTGGATGAGGTGTCGAGGAGGATTTGTTCGTGGGTTTTGGTGTTTTGCCAGCCACGAAGTTGCATGGTTTGGTTGAAGAGGAATTTGCGGTCGGTGATTCTGTCGCGTACGGCCATTGTGGCTAAGGCGCCGGATTGTATGTGGTTTTGGACAATTTTTGAGAAGTCTATATTCGATAGGATGTCGATGTTGTGCACTAAGAAATGCGGATCTTGCTGTAAGTATGGTTGTGCTTTGAGGATTGCGCCACCGGTGTCTAAGAGTAAATCACGTTCATCGCTGATTTGAATGTTGATTCCGAAGTTTTGATTGGCTTCTAAATAGGCGATGACTTGGTTGGCAAAATGGTGTACATTGACGACTAAATTGGTGTAGCCGTTGCGCTTTAACTTCTCAATCAATAGGTATAGCAGGGGTTTTCCGTTTACTTCTACTAAGGCTTTTGGGCAGTGTTCGGTAAATGGTTTGAGGCGGGTGCCGAGTCCTGCGGCTAATATAAAGGCTTTCATGGGATGGGGATTTTGTTTAATCGTACAATAGATAAGGTTTCCGCTGACTCAGAAATTGAGTTAGGCCGGGCTGCCACGATTGTCGGATTTCGTTTTCGGAAAGGCCAGATATGATTTGTTGGCGTAGGGTGGGGGTGCCTGCTAATTTCTCGAAAAAGTCGTTAAAAAACTTGGATTTCTCGGATGAAAGTTGGTAGGCTTGGATGAGGTAGGATAAGTTTAATTGCTTTTCTTGCCGTATGGAATCGTAGGGTTTGAGGGATAAATCTATGCCATAGCAGAGTGTATTCTTGAATGGCGGATTTTCGCTTTTTCCTTTGATGATTTGTGGGGTGAATTTGAAAGGGAGTGTTTTGAAATCGGGGCTTCCGTAGATTTCGAATGGTTTGTTTGTTCCACGCCCGACGCTAACCTCTGTGCCTTCAAAGAAGCATAAGCTGGGGAATAGTGCAATGGCTTGATCGGTACTTAAATTCGGCGATGGGGGAATGGGTAAATGATAGGGTTTATGGCGATTGTAATGCTCCATTTCTATAACAATTAAGGTGCATTGCAGACCGTTTTTTAGCCATTTCTCGCCATTAATCATGTAGGCATATTCGCCGATGGTCATGCCGTGAACGATGGGGATGGGGTGCATACCAACGAACGATGTCTGTTTTTTTTCTAAAACAGGGCCATCTACGTAATGGCCGTTGGGATTTGGGCGGTCTAAAATCATCAGAGGGATGTTTTGTTCGGCGCAGATTTCCATTACATAATGAAGAGTGGAAATATAGGTGTAGAAACGTGCGCCAACATCTTGCAAATCGAAAATGATGAGGTCTAAACCGTTGACTTGTTCTTTGGTTGGCTTTTTGTTTTTGCCGTAGAGCGAAATGATGGGCAGGCCGGTTTTAAGGTCTTTGCCGTTTTGAATGGTTGCGCCGGCTTCGGCATCGCCACGGAAGCCGTGTTCGGGCGAGAAAATAGTTCGCAGGGTTACATTCAATTTTAACAATGAATCTACCAAATGGGTCGAGCCGATGCAACTGCTTTGATTGCCGACCAAACCGACCGTTTGGCCGATTAACTGCGGTACGTAAATTTCTGTGCGTTCGGCACCCAAGCGAAGCGGTTGGCTTTGCGCAAACCAAGCGTGAAATGTTGTGAATAGGATGACGAGGATTTTTTTCATTTTGCAAAGATACAAATTATATGTAACTTTTTCGTATCTTTGCAGTAAAAAAAATCACTGTATGATTAAATCTATGACAGGTTTCGGCAAACATGTAGAGGAATTGCCAAACCAAAAGATAATCTTTGAAATCAAATCTCTAAATTCAAAACAGTTAGATTTGACACTGAAAATTCCAACCTCATTTCGTGATAAAGAATTAGATTTGCGCACAGCGTTGTCGCCCTTGTTGCAACGTGGAAAAGCGGAAGGCTTGTTGACTGTTGAAACGAACCAAAAAACACTGTCGTCAACCATTAATAAATCTGTTTTGAAGCAATATTTGTCGGAGTTGAAAGTCATTGCCGAAGAAGAGCAACTTCCGCAATCCGATTTGTTGCGAATAGCCATGAAAATACCTGATGTGATGAATGGCGAAACATCTACAACGGACGAAAAGACATGGGAAGCGGTAATGGATGTGGTGATGAAAGCCGTTGAGAAATTTGACGAATTTCGGTTGCATGAAGGGCAGGTTTTAGAAACCGATTTCAGACACCGTATTGCCCAAATTCAGACTTTGCTGAAATCTATTGAGCCTTACGAAAAGGGGCGTATTGAGAGAATCCGGGAAACCTTAAAAACTAATCTTGAAAAATGGATGGATTCCACAGCAATGGATAACAATCGCTTTGAACAGGAGTTGTTTTACTATCTCGAAAAATTAGATATAACGGAAGAAAAAGTGCGTTTGCAGAAACATTGCACCTATTTTTTAGATACGCTCAATGAAGATGCAGCCGGTAAAAAGTTGGGCTTTGTAACGCAAGAAATCGGTCGAGAAATCAACACGATTGGCTCAAAAGCCAACGAGGTCAACATCCAAAAGATTGTGGTGGAGATGAAAGATGAATTGGAGAAAATCAAAGAGCAACTTGGCAACATACTTTAATGGCAGCGCAATCGGGTTTATATCGTTATTTTGTTGAATTGGCGTACAACGGCGCACCGTTTTGCGGATGGCAAATTCAGGATAACGCCGTTACGGTGCAAAGCACGTTGGAAGAAGCGTTTTCTCGCCTCATGCGAGAGTCTGTTGCGCTTACAGGCGCAGGCCGAACGGATACAGGCGTTCATGCGCTCCGCTATGTGGCGCATTTCGATACCGCACAACATTTGGATGAAACACAAGCCAAAGAGTTGTGCCGAAAATTAAACTCTTATTTGCGAGAAAATATAGCCGTTCACAAAATCTATCCCGTTGACAATGATTTGCACGCACGGTTTTCTGCCCTTTCGCGAACGTATCGGTATGTTATTTCTCTCGAAAAAAATCCGTTTACGACGGATTTTTCTTACCAATTGTATGGCGATTTGGATGTAAACCGCATGAACGAAGCCTGTAAAATCCTGCACGATTATACTGACTTTTCATGCTTTTCAAAGGCGCATACGCAAACCAAAACCAATTTGTGCACCATTCAGAAAGCGATTTGGAAACGCGAAAATCAACGTTTAATATTCACCATTCAGGCCAACCGTTTTTTGCGCAACATGGTGCGAGCGATTGTCGGCACAATGATTGAAGTAGGTCAACACAAAATCTCGTTGACCGATTTTCGCCAAATCATCGAACACAAAAACCGTGGCGAAGCAGGACTGTCTGTTCCTGCGAAAGGGTTGTTTTTAATGGATATTGGTTATTAAATTCTGCCCTCTACTCATTTACAATAATTTCAATAATAGAATTGATCGGATCTAACGGGCCGTCAAGCGTAAATGTTACCTCTTTCGTTTTTCGGTCTTGTTTCCAATTCAACTTGGCATCTACGTTGAACCATTTTGCAGAATCTATTTTTTCCGGAAACGGTATTGTCAATAAATTGTCTTGTTTGTTAAGAATATGAATGTATCGTTTGTTGCCTTTTTTTGTAATCGCACCCCAAGTTTGTGGGTTGAGATGACCTGCTTGTGTGCTGTAGATGGTTTCGCCATTCTTCGCAAGCCATCCTCCTATGCCTTGTAAACGCTCAATTGTTAGAGGTTCAAACTGACCTGTTGGCATTGGACCAACGTTGAGCAATAAATTTGCCCCATAACCTGCCGCACGCACGAGATAGTGGATAATTTGTGTTGTAGATTTGTATGTTGTGTCGCTTAAGCGGAATCCCCAAGATTTATTCATGGTTTCGCAAGTTTCCTTCGGTAAAGTTTTTGTTACAACCGTTTTTGCACTATAACCACCTTTATTTTCTCCCGGGAGGTCTCTTTCAAATGATTGAAAATCCTCTCCGGGTAACGGTTCCAAATGATGATTATTTCCAATCATACAGTTAGGTTGCAATTTGTGGATGAGGCCATAAATTTCGTCAAAATGCCAATCAACTTTCGATTTATCATGGCCATAACCATCTTCATTTTCTCTGGACATTTGATCCCATTCGCCGTCGAACCAAATACCGGCAATTTCGCCGTAGTTCGTAAGCAATTCGGTAAGTTGCGCCTTCATGAATTTGATATAATCCTCCCAATTGCCTTGTTCGGTACGGCCTGTACCTTTTCCGGTGCGACCGGTTGTATGCGCATAATCCGTGCGATACCAATCCAAAAGCGAATAATAGAGAACAAGTTTAATGCCTTCGCGGTGGCATTCGTCAGCCAACTGTTTCACAAGATCCTTGCCGTAAGGCGTGTTCATGATGTTCCAATCGGATTGTTTGGTGTCCCAATTGCTAAAACTATCGTGATGACGTGATGTGAATGTAATATATTTCATTCCTGCAACTTTGGCCATCTTTACCCATTCTTTTGCATCGAACAAATGTGGAGCAAAAGCGTGCTGAAGTTTGCTGTATTGCGTAACTGTGTAAGGCTTGTTCTGCATAATCCATTCGCCGTCGCAAAGAACGCTGTAAGGACCGAAATGAATAAACATTCCAAAACGCGCTTCTTCAAACCATTGATGCGCCGGATTTTGCGTTTGTGCATGACTGTGAGCATTGCAGAAACCAATTGTAAGTAAAGTAATGATAATTTTTTTCATAATCTTCTTGTAATATTATTTTGGGAAGTTAATAAATGTCGTGCAAAGATACAAAAAAAACATGAATTGTCAATTTTTTTCGTATCTTTGCACCCATGAATATTTGGCTTGAAATAGTAGGCGTTGTGATATTAATCACGGGACTAATTTTCTGTGTTTTGCCGGTGATTCCGGGGCAGGCGTTGGCCTATGGCGCTTTGGTACTGAAATATTTTTGCGACCAAACCCTTGATGATTCGTTTTCTACAACAATGATTGTGCTTTTGGTTGTGATGATTGTGGTCAGCATTTTGGATTATGTGATTCCATCATGGCTTGTTAGAGTGAGTGGCGGCTCCAAATACGGTT
>JAITVC010000306.1 GCA_031286005.1 Bacteroidales bacterium | reverse complement strand
TTTTAAACAAAGATTGGTCTCGTGAGATTGTTTCAAATGTTACGATTGATGTTTTGGATAAAAATGCAATATCCAAAGCTCGTCAGAAATTCAAGGAAGCCAAAGAACATCGAGCCATTGCTGATGAGGTGGATACATGGAGTGACGAGACATTTTTGGATAAAGCCAACGTTACGATTGACGGGAAAATAACAAATGCCGCCATCATTTTACTTGGCAAACCTAAATCTGCATATCATATTTCTCCTGCGGTTGCACAAATCACATGGAAATTGGATACAGAGGAGCAAGCCTATCAACATTTTGAGACACCGTTTCTCCTGACGGTAAATGATGTTCTCAAACGTATCCGCAATGTTGCATACAAATTCTTCCCTAATACCCAGTTAGTTGGATTAAGTGTGGATAAGTATAGTTCAGAAGTTATTTTGGAAGCATTAAACAACTGCATCGCACATCAAGATTATCGTAAAAATTCTCGAATTATTCTCACTGAACAAATCAATAAATTGATTTTTGAAAATGCAGGGGATTTTATTGAAGGAACTCCCGATGAATATATTTTAGGAGCTAAAACTCCTAAAATATATCGTAATAAATGGTTGACAGAAGCAATGGTTAATCTTGATATGATTGATTCAATGGGATATGGCATCAACAAAATGAGCAAAAATCAGAGAGATCGTTATTTTCCATTACCTGATTACAGTAAATCAACAAATGAAAATGTAATATTGGAGATTTATGGGCATGAAATTGACATAAACTATTCCAAATTATTGATAGAAAAGAAAGACGAATTGACTTTGGGAGAAGTTGTTTTGCTTGATAAGGTGCAAAAAAAACAATTTATCAATGATGAATCTGCAAAGAAATTAAAACAAAAGCATTTGATTGAAGGTCGAAAACCGAACTATTATGTCAGTCTTGATATAGCTCAAAAAACGGACCAAAAGGCAGAATATACAAAAAATAAAGCATTTGATAAGCAATATTATTTAGACTTTATAATAAGAGCAATATCTCAACACAAATCACTAACAAGGCGAGATATTGACGAATTACTTTGGAATAAATTACCAGAATGGATGAGCAACACAAATCGAAAAATTAAAATAAACAATTTATTAGCAGAGTTAAGAAAAAATAAAAAAATAAAGAATACGGGCTCACTTAAACATTCTCAATGGATTGTTTATTAGAAAAGTTATTAAAAAGATATTAACTATATTATTAAAATAATAATAATAATAGCCTAATAATCATGAAATTTCAAGAATTTATTTAATTAAAAGATTTCAAAAATTATTAAAAGAAAAATCAAATATACTATTCAGAATTATTCATACTTTACAAATTTTACAAACTTTAAATCATGTTAGGAACCTATCAAAAATTCTTACAAGACGAATTGGCTGGCATCGAAGCCGCAGGCCTTTACAAAAAAGAGCGTATCATCGTATCGCCACAAACCGCTGAAATCAAAGTGAACAGCGGACAATCTGTGTTGAACTTCTGTGCCAACAACTATTTGGGATTATCCGATAATCCGAAGTTGATTGATGCCGCCAAAAAAGCCCTTGACGAACGTGGCTACGGCATGTCGTCCGTGCGCTTCATCTGCGGCACGCAGGATTTGCACAAAACATTGGAAGCAAAGATTTCCGAGTTCTTCAAAATGGAAGATGCCATCCTTTATGCCGCTTGCTTTGATGCCAACGGCGGTGTTTTCGAGCCGTTGTTTGGCGAAGAAGATGCGATTATTTCGGATGCGCTCAACCATGCATCTATCATCGACGGTGTGCGCCTGTGCAAAGCGAAACGTTATCGCTACGCTAATGCGAACATGGACGAGTTGGAAAACTGCCTGAAAGAAGCACAAGCGCAACGTTACCGCATCATCGTAACCGACGGTGTGTTCTCAATGGACGGCAATGTGGCGCCGTTGGATAAAATCACGGCTTTGGCCGAAAAATACAATGCGTTGGTGATGGTAGACGAGAGCCACTCGGCGGGAGTTGTGGGCAAAACCGGTCGTGGAGTAAGCGAACAATTCAACTGTTGGGGCAAAATCGACATCATCACGGGAACGCTTGGAAAGGCTTTTGGCGGCGCAATTGGCGGTTTCACCACAGGAAAGAAAGAAATCATCGACATGCTTCGCCAACGTTCGCGTCCGTATTTGTTCTCAAACTCAATTCCGCCGATGGTGGCGGCTGCAGGCGTTGCGATGTTCGACATGGTGTCGGCCACTAACGAATTGCAAGACCGTTTGCACGAAAACACAGCCTATTTCTACGAAAAAATGACCGCCGCAGGTTTCGACATCAAACCCACGCAATCCGCCATCTGCGCAGTGATGCTGTATGATGCCAAACTTTCGCAACAAATGGCTACGAAACTTTTGGACGAAGGCATTTATGTAACCGGATTTTTCTATCCCGTTGTGCCGAAAGACCAAGCCCGCATCCGTGTGCAGTTGTCGGCAGCGCATTCTCGCGAGCATCTGGACAAAGCGATTGCAGCGTTCACGAAAGTGGGACGGGAACTTGGGGTGGTAAAATAAAAAACCGGCGAAACATAACCACGAAACAGACTTTTTGACCTCGAAACAGGTGTCCCCTTTCGGGGAAACTGACATTTTGTCAGAAAAATACCTCTCCCCAAGAGGGGATACCCACTTTTGGCCTCAAAACATCTTTCCCCTTGTGGGGAAACTGACATTTTGGCAGAAAAGCGCCTCTCCCCAAGAGGGGATACCCACTTTTGGCCTCAAAATATCTTTCCCCTTGTGGGGAAACTGACATTTTGGCAGAAAAGCGCCTTTCCCCAACAGGGGAAACCTGTTTTTTGGCCTCGGAGTCCCTTTCCGATGAATCTGCCCGACGATGTTTTTGCCAACGACATGATGACGGCCTTCAACCCCATCATCGAGAAATACAACAACACCCTCGCGCAACGCAAGGGCATCGCTGCGGCGAAGAAGAAAGAGGAAACGGAATTATCATTGTAGGGGTCGAATATTTTCGACCCCTACATTACAATAATCAAAAACATATACAATTCAATTCTTTTTTGTATCTTTGCAAAACAATATTATAGATAAATATAAACGTCCGAAAGGATATAAAATAATTGTAACATGAAAAAGATATTAATTTTGCTTGTTATTGCATTAATTGCAATGACTTCGTTTGCTCAATCGAATGGAAACTCGTTAGAACACCTTACATTTAAAGGCGTTCCTATTAATGGCACGCTTAGTGAGTATGTAACAAAGATGAAACAACAGGGTTTTACCCACGTGGGAACAGAAGATGGATTTGCATTGTTACAAGGCGACTTTGCAGGATACAAAAACTGTACAGTTGGAGTAGTAACTCTTAAACCGAAAAACTTGGTCAGTAATGTCACTGTGATATTTCCTGAATGTGATACTTGGTCATCCCTTGCGTCTAATTACTTTTCATTAAAAGAAATGTTAACAGAGAAATATGGTGAACCGTTGGAAAGTGTAGAAGAGTTTGATTCTTATTCGGAACCAAAAGATGATGGCTCTAAAATGGCTTCGGTTCAATTAGACCAATGTAAATATTACGCAATTTACGAAACAGAAAAAGGTAGCATAGAATTGTCAATACGCGGCGACATAACGAGTTGTTTTGTGAGGTTATCCTATTATGACAAAATTAATGGCGATAAAATGAAAGACGCTGCAATGGACGATTTATAATCCTTGTTGAGCGGCGTTATGAAACGCCGCTCTTTTTTTATAGCAAGGGGATGTTTCGGCTTCACTTTGTTTCGCTCGACATGACGGGCGGGTGATGAGAGGGAATGAAAAAAGGATGGCGACTTTGTCGCCATCCTTTTCTCCTATTTAGAATCTTTCAACGAAACGGTGCGGTTGAATACCAATTGACCGGGTGTGCTGTCTTGGTCGGTTGTGAAATAGCCGAGCCGTTCAAATTGGAAATGGTCTAACGGTTTGGTGGTTTTTATAAAGGGTTCAATCTTGCAGTTTGAGAGAACTTGCAGGGAATTTTTGTTGATGTTGTCGAGGAATGTTTTGGGTTCTTCAACGTTTTCGGGGTCGGCATCGGCAAAAAGACGGTCGAATAATCGCACTTCGGCATCTACGGCATGATTGGCCGAAACCCAATGCAGGGTGGCCTTTACTTTGCGGCCATCGGGCGAACCGCCACCTTTGGTTTGCGGGTCGTAGGTGCAGCGCAACTCGATGATGTTTCCGTTTTCGTCTTTGATAACCTCGTTGCACGTGATGTAATAGGCATAACGCAACCGCACTTCAACGCCGGGCGCCAAGCGGAAAAACTTCTTTTCGGGCACTTCCATAAAATCCTCACGCTCGATATACAACTCGCGTGAAAACGGTACTTTGCGTGTGCCTGCATCCGGATTTTCGGGATTGTTTACGGCATCCAATTCTTCGGATTGTCCTTCGGGATAGTTGGTAATGACAACTTTCAGAGGATTTAGTACGGCCATCACACGTTGTGCGGTTTTGTTCAAATCCTCCCGAACACACCATTCCAAAAGGCTCATGTCAATCACATTGTCGCGTTTGGCCACACCGATTTTTTCGGCAAACAAGCGCAATGATGCAGGCGTGTAGCCCCTTCGGCGAAGTCCGCAGATGGTGGGCATTCGCGGATCGTCCCAACCCGAAACATGATTGTCTTTGACCAATTGCAACAATTTGCGCTTGCTCATTATGGTATAATTGATGTTGAGGCGTGCAAATTCGTATTGATGCGATGGGAAAATGTTTAAGTTTTGGATAAACCAATCGTAGAGCGGACGGTGTACGTCAAATTCGAGCGTGCAAATTGAGTGTGTGATTTTCTCAATGGAATCGCTCTCGCCATGCGCATAATCGTACATCGGGTAGATGCACCACGTGTTGCCCGTGCGGTGATGTTCGCTGTGCAAAATGCGGTACATAATCGGGTCGCGGAATTGCATAATCGGCGAAGCCATATCAATTTTGGCACGCAAAACTTTTGCGCCGTCTGGAAATTCGCCGTTTTTCATACGTTGGAATAAATCCAAGTTTTCCTCAATGGAGCGATTGCGGTATGGGCTTTCGATGCCCGGTTTGGTTGGCGTGCCGCGATATTCGCTAATTTGTTCTTGTGTGAGTTCGCACACGTAGGCTTTGCCGTCTTTGATGAGTTGCACAGCCCAATCGTAAAGTTGTTGGAAATAATCCGAAGCAAAATGTTCTTCGGCCCATTGAAAACCGAGCCATTTCACGTCTTCACGAATGGAATCTACATATTCCACATCTTCTTTTGTTGGGTTTGTATCGTCGAAACGCAAGTTGCAACGTCCGTTGTATTTTTCGGCCAAACCGAAATTCAAGCAAATTGATTTTGCATGTCCGATATGCAGATAGCCGTTAGGCTCAGGTGGGAAACGGGTTTGGATGGTGTTATGTTTGCCGGATTTAAGGTCGGCTTCGATGATTTCTTCAATAAAATTCAGAGATTTTTCGTCCATAGCAGTCAATTATAATTTGTGAATTAAGAGGTGCAAAGATACGAAAAAATTATGATTTAGGGGTTATGAATTTTGAATTGATGAGTATAATTAACTTTGTTAAGGTCTTGCTGCGTTCATAATTTTTTCGTATCTTTGCAGAAAAAAGCAATTATGCAACGCAAATCAACGTATCGCTTTGTATCGCTAAAAGAGCCTTCTTTACGAGAACTTTCACTTATTATGAAAGAAGTAGCTATTGATGCACGAGAAACGTCTAAAATTGCCAAAGAACGTTTTTTTAGCGAAATAACTAAACAAATCAAACAGGAGTGCAAATAATGGAAAGAAAACCTGTTCTCATTGTGATAGCAGGTCCTAACGGCTCTGGAAAGACATCTATCACATCTAAAATTTTGAAGCACGAGTGGACAGAATCTTGTGTGTACATTAATCCCGATGAGATTGCACAAAAAAAATTTGGAGATTGGAATTCTCTTGAAGCTGTCCATAAAGCAGTTGCTTTCGCCCAGAAACAACGCGAAAAGTGTATCGCCAAAAATGAAAGTTTGATTTTTGAAACCGTTTTGTCTTCGCCTGAGAAAGTTGATTTTATTGTTGATGCCAAACAAAAAGGTTATTTTGTGCGGCTGTTTTTCGTTTGTACAAATTCCCCACAAATTAATGCCTTTAGAGTTGCAACGCGTGTTTTAAAAGGTGGGCATGACGTGCCGATTTCTAAAATTATTAGTCGATATAGCAAATCTATAACAAATGCAATAAAAGTGTCAAAAATCGCTGATCG
>JAITVC010000280.1 GCA_031286005.1 Bacteroidales bacterium | reverse complement strand
AAAGTATCGCACAGTGGGATCGGGTAAAAAACAGTTTCGATATTATGAAACCCGTCGGCACGTTTTTCGGTTACAAAAAGTCCGAGATTGATTTTAGCATTTGGCAGTATTAACATGAGTGCAAAGATACAAAAAAAATTGACAATTCATGTTTTTTTCGTATCTTTGCGAAAAATTTCAATTCATGAAACATCTGTTTTCTTTTTTGCTATTGCTTATCTTTGCCTTTAATAGTTCAGCACAAGGAACCGGCAACCTCTCTACTCAACAACTGGCCAACACGCCAAAAAATGTGATTCTTCTGATTGGCGACGGCATGGGTGCCACGCAAGTTTTCACGTTGATGAGCGTTCAAAAAAACAATGCTTTTGAACAGTTCAAACATATCGGCTTTCAAAAAACGTCGTCAACCAGTCATTTTATTACCGAATCGAGCGCTGCCGCAACGGCGATGTCAACCGGAAAGAAAACCAATAATCCTTATATCAGTATCGACCCGGAAACAAAGCAACCCTTGCAAACCTTAGTGCAGTTGAGCAATGCCAAAGGCCTCTCGACCGGCATTGTGGCTGCTTGCGACATTATGCACGCCACGCCCGCTGCATTTCTGGCACACAACATCAATCGCAACAATTATGAGGAACTGGCCGCAGATATGCTCAATACGCATCCCACCTTGTTTATCGGTGGTGGAAAAAACCGTTTTGAAAAGCGGAAAGATAATCGCAATCTTACAGATAGTCTGAAAAAACAAGGCTTTCAAGTATTTTACACCCTAAGCGATTTGCAACAAACTCAAAACCCAAAAGTGGCAGGGTTGTTGTATGATATGCATCCCGAATCCATGGTTAACGGACGTGGCGAATATCTGAAACCCGCATCGCAAAAAGCGATCGAACTGCTTAATCAAAATCCGAAAGGCTTTTTTATGATGATTGAGGGGGCGCAAATTGATTGGGAAGCACACGATAATCGCTTTGAAGCGATGGTTGAGGAATTGAAAGATTTTGACAACACCATTCAAGCCGTTTTGGAGTTTGCCAAAAAAGACGGCAACACGCTCGTTATTGTTACGGGCGACCACGAAACCGGTGGTTTGACACTTCCCAAATACGACCAAAAACTTGGAATCATGCCACGCTACACCACATTTGACCACACAGCAGTAATGATACCCGTGTTTGCATTCGGCCCCGGCGCAGAAGAATTTGCAGGCATTTATGAAAATACCGAAATACAGAAAAAGATTTGTAACTTACTAAATTTAAATTAACAAACAAACAATATCATGGAAAATCCTTTTAACACAGAAGAAAACAATAATCAAACCAAACGTTCGGCATTATTAACCGTTTTGTTGGTTTTAACATTTATAGGCAGTGGATTTAACTTTATCAGCAATGCTTATCTTTCGCTTAATCTACAATCTGTATTGGAAGCAATAACCGAATTGGGAGATGATGAGGATATGTCGTCCACTTTTGGCTCTTTGTTTGAACAAAGTCTTGCAATTATGGAAAGTGCGGGCGCGTTGTACTATGGAATAGTTGCCTTACTTGGTGCTTGCAGTGTTGCCGGAGCTGTATTGATGTTCCGGATGAACAAACTCGGCTTTCATTTTTATGCGGCCGCACAGATTGTTTGGTTGCTCATTCCAACGCTGTTTGGCGTAGAGAAGTTTCCCGGCATTTTGAGCATAATCCTTACGGCGTTATTTATTTGGTTGTACGCTCGCGAATTGAATATGTTTGAAAAACAACACACTTCATCACAACAGGAATAATCGTTTAAAGTATAACTTATGTTCAGAAATAAAATTGTATGGATTACAGGTGCCTCGTCGGGAATTGGCGAGGCTACCGCTTTGGCGATGATTGACAGAGGTGCGATAGTAATTGCATCTGCCCCATTCTTGGAAGAATTGGAAGCTTCAAAAAAGAAAGCATCCCTCCCTGAAAACTTCCATTGCGTAGTGTTGGATTTATTACAGCCCGACACACTCGAACCGATTGCAAAACGTATGATTGAGCAATTCGGACGAATTGATATATTGATGAACAACGCAGGCATCAGTCAACGTGCTTTGGCTGTGGATACGCCCATCAGCGTGGATAGAAAAGTCATGGAAATTGACTATTTCGGCGCCGTGATTCTAACCAAAGCCGTATTGCCGCAAATGATTAAGCAAGGCGGCGGACATTTGCTTTGCACAAGCAGTATGGTCGGTGTGTTCGGATTTCCCTTGCGTTCCGCATATTCGGCGGCCAAACATGCGTTGCACGGTTTCTTTGAGTCGGTGCGCATAGAAAATCATCAGCATAACATCAAGGTACATATCATCATCGGCGGACGCATTAAAACCAATGTTTCGTTCAGTGCAATTATGGCCGATGGCAAGGCCTACGGCAAAATGGACGCCGGGCAAAACAACGGCATCACTCCGCAAAAGGCAGCGCAACAAATCCTCAAAGGCATCCGGAAAAACAAACAGGAAATCCTTGTAGGAAGTTCGGAACTGTTGATGGTTAGAATTAAACGATGGCTGCCAAGATTACACGGTTTTCTATCAAGAAAGATTTCTTGGACTTAAAATTTATGATTTATAGGTGCTTCTAATAATTCCAAAATCAAGGCATGCGATTGAGCATAACACAGAGTTTGGGATTATTAGAAGTGCCTATCCCAACGAATCGAAATCAACATCGTCGGATTTGCCCCTTGAATAAGTTTCTTCGGGCTCTTCTGCCGGACGTTCACCGGTGTTGATAAAATGAATGGTTTGCGTTAAACCGGCCATAAATTTCTCAAAATCCTCTTGATACAAGAAAATTTTGTGCTTTTCGTAAATAAATCTACCGTTGTCATCAAACCTGCGTTTGCTCTCTGTAATCGTCAAATAACGATCACCCGATTTCATCTCTTTCACGTCCAAAAAATACGTGCGTTTACCTGCTCTTACGGCTTTGGAATAAACTTCCTCTTTGCCATGTTCCATGTCTTCCATGCGTTTTTCGTTTTGGTATTTCTATTTGAATTAAATATTAATACAACAAAAGTACTCATTTATTTGGAATTTTCATTCACATTGTTAATAAATGGTAATATCTTTTTTTACAAACCAAACGAAAAACCAATACGAAGTATGGGATTGGTGTAAAGCGTTTTGTCGGTTTCGTTTAAATTCCACATTATTAAAGCAGATATACCGCCGGTTTGTCCCATTGGCAAAAAGATACCGGCGCCAACCAGCGGATAAGGCACCCACTCGCGCTTAACGTCTATTGTTGAGAAATTGGTGTTGTAATTCATCAATCCGTATTCGGCTCGCAACAATAAAAAGCGCTTTATAATCATAAATTCAGCGTATGGACTAACACCGTAAATATTCATAGAAAAGCGCCCGGCATAACTATCCGTTGCATAATAATTGTAAGTTAAACCTAATCCCGCTTGAAAGCGAGGATAAAATTGATAGCCTACAGATGGCGAAACATCAATCGACGTGATAGCGCCAAACGATGCGCCAAAACTTCCGCCAAAGCGCAAATTTTCTTTCTTGAATGTATGATCGGAATTATCCTGTATGCTCTGCTTAGACTGCTGTTTGGACAGTTCATTCACATTTCCGCTTTGCGTTTGAGCATTCAAAACAAGCGAAAAAAACAGAACTGTTGTGAAAAAGAATAATTTTTTCATAGTGAAACAAGTTTTAACAAATCGTTGCGATAACATCGAAAGCATCGGCTTCCGTAACCTCTACGTTATAAAATTCGCCAACGTCCAAATCATCGTTTTCATCCAAAATCAAAACCTCATTATCCACTTCGGGAGAATCTTGCATCGTGCGCCCAACAACGTATTCGCCTTCAAAACGGTCGGTTAGAATACGCAAGGTTCGACCAACTTTAGCTTGATTCTTTTGCAATGAAATATCCTGCTGCATCTCCATGATTTCGTCCATTCGTGCTTGCTTCACATCATCCGCAACATCATCGTCAAGTTCAAAAGCGGCAGTTCCTTCTTCCGGCGAATATTTGAAAACACCCAAGCGATCGAATTTCACATCCGTTACAAACGTTTTCAATTCTTCAAATTCAGCTTCGGTTTCACCCGGATAGCCTACAATTAGCGTTGTGCGCAAGGCAGCATTGGGCAATTTTTTACGAATGGTTTCTATCAAATTATAAGTTTCTTCTTTAGTAGAAGCACGTTTCATCGATTGCAAAATACGGGTCGAAATATGTTGCAACGGAATATCGATATACTGACAAACCTTAGGATTTTCGGCCATTACATCCAACAAATCCATCGGAAACTGGTGTGGATACAAATAATTCAAACGCACCCATTCAATACCGTCCACTTGGGAAATCTTTTGCGTGAGTTCGGCTATCTTTTTCGATTTATACAAATCCATACCATAATAAGTAACATCCTGAGAGATTAAAATAATCTCCTTAACGCCTTTTTCGGCAAGGATTTTCGCCTCCTCAATAATATCTTCCATCGGTCGCGAAACATGCGCACCACGAATCAACGGAATAGCACAAAACGAACACGAACGGTCGCAACCTTCGGCAATTTTCAAATAAGCGTAGTGCGATGGCGTCGAAAGCAAACGGGTGTGCAAATTAGCAGTTTCAATATTTTCCGACAAGAATTGGAGTAAATCATGCATCTCATGAACCCCAAACCACGCATCAACAGAAGGAAACTCGGCTACTAATTCATCTTTATGACGCTGCACCAAACAGCCCATCACCACTAACTTTTCAATGCGGTGCTTGTTTCTCAAATGCTCCGATTGCAAGATGTGATTAATAGATTCCTCTTTCGCATCGCCAATAAAACCGCAGGTATTGATGATCACGACTTGCGGATTCCGTGCGGAATGTTCATCTAAAATGTCATGTCCAGCTGCTTTAAGATTTCCGGTAATAACTTCCGAATCTACGGTGTTTTTAGAACACCCAAGGGATATAAGTCTGATTGTTGCCATAATTTATTCAAACAAAGTATTCACAAATTCTGTTTTATCAAAAACTTGCAGGTCGGTCATTTTTTCACCAAGCCCAATATATTTGATGGGAATTTTCAACGTGTCGGAAATACCGATAGCAACGCCGCCTTTCGCCGTCCCATCAAGTTTAGTCAAAGCCAGCGCATTGATTTCCGTCGCTGCGGAAAACTGCGTAGCTTGCTCCACGGCATTTTGTCCCGTCGAAGCATCAAGTACCAGCAAAACTTCATGTGGCGCATCCGGCACCACTTTCTGCATCACGTTTTTGATTTTCGACAATTCATTCATCAAATTAATTTTATTATGCAAACGGCCTGCCGTATCGATAATTACAACATCGGATTGCTTAGCCACAGCAGATTTCAGCGTATCAAATGCCACCGAAGCCGGATCACTACCCATTTCTTGCGCCACAATCGGCACATCCACACGTTCCGACCAAACTTTCAATTGGTCAATCGCAGCTGCACGAAACGTGTCTGCAGCGCCCAACATCACACTCAGTCCCGCCTGTTTAAATTGATAAGCCAACTTGCCGATAGTCGTGGTTTTCCCCACACCATTTACCCCAACCACCATAATAACGTATGGTCTCGCACTTTTAGACAAAGAAAAATCGGTTTGCACGCCCGTTTCCGATTCGCTCAACAAACCGGCAATTTCCGAACGCAGAATTTGATTAAGTTCATTCACCCCAACATATTTGTCTTTGGCCACACGATTCTGAATACGTTTAATAATTTTCAAGGTTGTAGCCACGCCAACGTCCGACGTAATCAAAACTTCTTCCAAATTGTCCAATACGTCATCATCCACGTGCGATTTCCCCACAATAGCTTTGGTCAGTTTAGAAAAAACAGAAGCCTTAGTTTTGTCCAATCCGTGTTGGAGTTCGTCTTTTTTTTCTTTAGAGCGGAAGTTAAAAAGTGCCATAATGCAATGTATAAAAAAAGCCCCAGAATTGAGGCTTTTGAGTGTTTTAGTTTATGAAGAACAGACTATTTTTTTGCAAAATAGGCTTTCACATCATCATTGGCGATGATTTCTTCTTTGAAGGTATAAGCACCTGTTTTCGGTGATTTTACCACACGCACCACTTTAGCAAAATTCTTGCCGGCGCCGGTTTTCAAGGTTGCAACTACTTTCTTTGCCATATCAAACTATTATTTAATTTCTTTGTGAACCGTCATCTTTTTCAAGATCGGATTATATTTCTTTAACTCCAAGCGATCGGGAGTGTTTTTCTTGTTTTTCGTTGTAATGTAGCGAGATGTACCGGGCATACCACTGGTTTTGTGCTCTGTACATTCGAGAATTACTTGAATTCGCGCTTCTTTAACTTTCTTAGCCATAACTACTATCGTTTTGAAAATTGGAGTGCAAAGTTACAAAAAATATTTGACATGACCAAATTTTTAGCACAATTTTTTCCGCAGAATAGTTTCAAGGCAGTTTCAACCATCAAAACACAACATTATTTTACAAAATATTTTGTGATGTCAAATATTTTTCGTACTTTTGCAAACTCAAATTTCAACACACGTTAAATTTGACGCATCGGGATGTAGCGCAGTCCGGCTAGCGCACCTGCTTTGGGAGCAGGGGGGCCCAGGTTCGAATCCTGGTATCCCGACTTAGAGAGACAAGCCTTTCAGTGAATTTTCTGAAAGGCTTGTTTCTTTTCCTGCACACAAGCTACATACAAAACCGTTTTTTCGGATTTTTATCTAATTGTTGATAACTTTCCGGTTCGTTTTGGATTTTGATGGACGGTTTTCTTCCTTTTTGACTTGGTGAAAATGCGAAATATTATCTTAAAACTAAATGGCAAAAAGCATAGTTGCATTCGATGTATATTGCAATTAGGTGTTATTTCAACAATAATCATCTATTGAGTCTCCACCAGTCCATTCAAGACCTTGTACAAGAGTGAATTGTTTTTCTGCACCTTCTTTTGAAAAGAAAGTACGACCTGTATGTACAAACAATCCATTTTCATAGGTGATTTTTGCAAGTGCATAAGGCTTAACCGCCTCCTCTCCTCTTGAAAATTCTGTCATCACATAAATAGATTGGCCGTCTTTGGAAAATGCACTTCTGAACACTATCGAAGTGTCATATTGGTTGCAACAAAAAACCTGTCCCTCTTTTATGTTATCAGAGTACGCTGCAAGAGGATTTTCTCCAATTTTTTGTGGTGTACAAGGAAATTCAGTTGGTGTTTGCCAATCTCGCTGTACAGCGAATGGTGTTAAAGATATTGTTACATCTGAAATTTTAACCATTTTTTCAGCCGTCATAGGACATTCAATAATCCATTTTCCTAAACTTCCACCTTGCGATTGTTTGCCACTTTTTGCCCAAGCGGTTAGTCTTTCAAGGGTTCTTTGACTTTCTTCTTTGCTGACCGTACACATCCATTCGTAATTTGGTTCTTGAAATTTATCTCGAAATTGTGCTGGGTTTTCAAGAAATGCCTCAACACTTCCACAAACCAATTCAATTCTTCTTACTGTAATTGGATTTAGTAATGCGTTTTCTAACCTTGTTACCCATCTCAAATTTTCGGGTCTGTTATTCTTTTTATTAGTGTCAATATGGTCAACAACATGTTCTTTGGTTGGTGGATCGCCGAGAAAAGCCGTTGCAACAATTCTATGAACTCTCTCAGTAGCGATTTCCATATAACCAGTCTTTTCATTCGGTTTGCCAAAAGTCCATTGATTATCATCTTTACGAAGTCGTTTTCCATCACGACAATGTCGCAATACTGCACCATTATCACGAACAGAGTATCGTTCTTCTTTGTAAACGCACTCTACTTCTCGGGAAAAATCTTGGTCAATTTCGATCTGTATCATAGTCTTTTGCTTTAATTTTTAGATTACTGCATTAGCTGTTTTTAATTTCCCAAAATCCACCCTTGTCGCCGCCAATGCGCTCAATTATGCCTTTTGCTTTTAATTTGCTTAAATTCACCCGTATTTTATCCGCTCTGATACCAACTATTACTGATAATTCGTGTGAGGTCAGATAAGGATTTTTTGATAAACTGTCAATAATAGTTTTTTGATTCTGTGTTATTTTTTCTGTGCCTTTTTCTGTGCCTTTTTCTTCCGTTTCATATTTTCCTGCTTTAAGAATATCTTGTTTAGAAGTGTCTATTGCTTCTGCAAACTCCTCTATTTCGCCTTTGGCAAATTGTATGAGTTTGGTCAGTTTATTTTCTAATGCCATAGAAATGTAATCTACCAGCGGTTTTGTCTGCTCCGGAGTGGCGTGTGCACCATCGTAAGGAATTGCCCCTGTTATTTGGTCGCATTGGTGCAGAGCTTTCAGATAATTTTGGCGGTCATCGGTGCGGATAACAAGCATGGGATAATCGTTCCGCAAAAGAATATAATTGACCAGCAGGCGGGCAATTCTGCCGTTTCCGTCTTCAAACGGGTGAATG
The DNA here is from genome assembly GCA_031286005.1 of Bacteroidales bacterium. Next base: position 784 of record JAITVC010000280.1, on the reverse strand, counting down.
CGAATGTAGCGATAGTGGAACATCGCGGCAAGTTCTTCAACTTTCAGTTTCCCTTTCTGCTCTTCGCTACGATACCACTCCACCAAATCGCTCATCAACGAGGGCGTTTCTTCGGGCGAGGCATAATCAAACGATTCGCCGGTTGGTGTGATGACTGAGTTAGGGCGGGTTTTATAAACACCAACATTTATTTTATAGCGATAATCACCGTCCCGGCTCGTTTTGTAAAAATCCCGAACCAAAATGGTTTGATTCAGTTCACGGATAAAATTTTCCGACAACATTCTGTTTTTGTCTTTTGCCTCTACTTTCATCAGTTCAAGACCAACATTATGTGCCTTCATTTCTTCGTAATCCTGCATGCTTGCATTGCCAATAGTGTCGCCAAATAGCAACAAAAGTTTGGTTTGACCGTAAGTAAGCGTGTTGCCTTCCAAATGATTGGAATTATAATTAAAATCAATCATAAACTGCTGGTTTATGTCACGCTCCAATTTCGGGTTAAGTGGCTGTAAGGCCTGCCATTCTTTGTATAACTGTGGTATCTTTGTCATTATTTTACTTGCGTTCTATCGTTATTTAAATTTTGGGCTACACATTAAGTAAATCATTCAATATTATTTCTTCTACCACCATAAAAAATGTATTATATCCCGCCACAAAGATACAAAAAATATTTGATTTAAAAACCTCTCAAAACAATTCAAAATTTTTCCGTATCTTTGCACTTCATAATTCAAGATTCATAATTGAATACGTAAACCCCAAAATGAATACGTAAAAC
>JAITVC010000238.1 GCA_031286005.1 Bacteroidales bacterium | reverse complement strand
TTTCAGAAAAAAACTGAATACAATCGGTATAACTTTCTGAATGGGATTTTCCTTTGGGTTTAGTGCAAAATGTGTAATAATTTGATTGGCTTTCAATACATTTTTTGTCGCCAACGCTTTGTTTAGCTCAAACACATTGAAATCTTTGCTGATACCGATATATTTTTCAATAATTTCGGGCGTTATATCTGATTTCGGGGGAATATTCAGCATTAACTTTTCTAATTCATTGGCAATTTTGCTCAAATCGCCACCCAAATATTCAACCAATAAACTACTCGATTTCGTGTCAATCGCATAACCTTTCTTGGCCACAAACTCCTTAATCCATGCGGGAACTTGGTTTTCGTAGAGCTTTTTGGCTTCAAATGTAACGCCGATTTTATCTGCACGTTTGAAAAACACTTTGCGCGAATCGACTTTCTTTGTTTTATGTGCCAACACTAAAATCGTGGTAGGTACAGCCTTTTCCACATATTCAACCAAGTTCTCAAGTTTTGGCACATCTTGCGCTTCTTTCACAATGATAACTTGGTAATTCGCCATCATCGGGTAACGTTTGGCTGCGCTCACAATAGCATCTACCGTACAATCACGACCATAAAGAATCGTCAGATTGAACTCGCGCTCCATTTCATCCAACACATTTTTTTCAATATAATCAGAGATTTCATCGATGAAATAGGATTCTTCACCGTGCAAGAGATAAATCGGATGATAAATCTTATTTTGCAGGTTTTGTATGATTTGTTCAAAGGTCATTAAAAAACGAATTTTATGCAAAGATACAAAAAAATTGAGAATTGAGAATGGAAAATTGAGAATTAAAAATAAATCATAATCCATAACTCATAACTTTTTTGTATCTTTGCACAAAAATATCCGTATTCAGACATGGAATCAGGCCATCAATTGTTGAAAATCAAACCTAAGAAAGTTGTTTCAAAAAAGAAAAAGAAACCACGTAAAGTTAAGTATAACCTTACGCTTTCGGACACTGAAAACACGCTATTGGCAAAGGTTTGCAAGAAAGACGAAACCACACCGACACGCTTAATAAAGTCGGTTCTTAAATCCTATTTAATAGACCGTTCAACGAAAATCAACGATGAAATTGCCGAAAATCAATTGAATTTATTTAAAAACCCGAAACCGGTGCAATATAAAATTGACGATTAATTCAAAATCCGTTTTTTCAATTCATCTTTCAACGATTTTCGATCAAATCGTTCGCATTCATCCACAGAATCCACACGCTGTTCGGTGTAATTCATTTCCATCAACAATTCAGGTGCACGCCGCATTCCTTCGCCAATATTGAGCAATACGACATCGCCATTTTTAATATTATTGGTTTTTAAGGCTTCTATAAATCCCAATGCGGCAGTTGCAGCAGCTGGCCCGATTGCGACAACGGCTTCGTAAGCAATGTAACGTGTCATATCAACCAGTTTTTTCTCTTGAATTTCCAGCATGTCGCCATTTGATTTTTTAACTAACTTAGCAACGATAGGAAACGTGCCCGGATTTCCGGTAGCCAACGTTGGAACTTGCGTTATAGGAGACTCTATAACCGGGAAATCGGTTTCCCAACCTTTTGGAAAATCATTCGCTTTGGCTTTTTTCCAACCTTGCACCATCGGCGAACAACCATCCGGCTGAATCATTAAGAACCGAGGATACTCTCCAACTAAATTCAACTGTTCAATTTCTCGCAAAGCCTTATCAATCGCAATAGGGCCTGTTCCGCCACTCAATGCTTGAATATATACCGTAGGGAATTGCGGCAGGTCGCGCAGCCATTCAAAAACCATCGTTCGTTTGGCTTCCACACGAAGCGGGTCAGTGTTGCCGTTCGTCATCAAAATGCCGTATTTTTTAGCATAATCGGCAGCTACTTTTTTGGCTTGGTGGTAATCATGGTTTACCCGGAAAACCTTTTGTCCATAGCAACTCACGCCTGCTCCATTCAAGGCCAGTGCGTCTTGCGGAATGAATGCCGAGAGCGAAACGCCCGCTTTGGCCATGTAATAGGCGAAAGCATTGGCCACATTTCCAGTACTTGCAACGATGTATTCCGAGATCCCGGTCTCTTTCAAAACACTTGCTGCGAGCGATGCGCCATTGTCTTTAAACGTGCCGGTAGCGTAATGTTCATCATTGCGATAAGCGCGAACTTCGCAATCTATACCAAAATGCTCTTTCGCCAAATCTTCCAAAAACGTCCATCTATCCAATGAAAGCGACATTTCGGGCGTAGAAACGATATTCTTTTTTTCATTCAACGGCAGAAAATCGAAGTAGTGCCAAAAACTGAATTCTGTTCTATTTTTTGCATGTATCAAATCTTTAAGCGAATTATAATCAACATCGTAAATCGCTTCAACACGGTTTTTGTGACAACTCGGACACACTTGATTAACCTCAAACCATGCTTTAAAACTATCAAATTCTTTACCACATGTTGTACATTTTAAGATAAATTTTGCCATATTTGTTTTGTTTTTATCAATTATTTGAATACATATTTTCCATTTTCTGCCAATTGGCGCATGGCTTCTTCATTTTCCATGATTGCACCGCCAATGATATTAAAATCCAATTTATTCCGACTTCCCATCCACTGTTTAACATCCATAATAATTCTTACGGTTGTAATTTCATTGGACTTAACAATAAATTGTTTTGGAATAGGCGACACGTCAAAACTATTATCGTAAACGTTTGTAATCGTATCAATCTTTACAATGGAATCATTTTGTTGGGAAATCGTACCTGTTGTCCAAGTGGTGTCGTAGGTATCTCTTTTTAACGTGCCCAGATGCAGACCAAATCCTTGATCTGTGGGTTCGCCCGGATTTTTCCACTTGCCGTTGAGCATCAGAAAGTGATAGCCTCCACCCAAAGGCTCTGGCCAAGTCATCATATTTTCGGGAGGATTTGGAAATTGATTGGACCTGTTGTCCTGCGCATTTAATCCAAACGTGAAACTAACGCTGTGATAGGAACCGGCAGGCACTTCATGCGTCATCAACATGACTGAATGGGCACTATCCGTAGACATGTAACGGATGTTCGGATTATTAAACACCTGCGATCCAGCCTGGCCATGAATCGTCAAATACGAAATGAAATACTGCAGGTCTTTAAGCATTAGCTCATTGCCTGCGGCATTCGTATAAGTTGTGGTTTCATCGAACTGAATAAGTTCGTCGCCCCAACGATATTCAAACTCAAACCGAACATAACCACTCTCTTGTTTAGCCTTAACACACGACGAAAAAAGAAGCAGACCAGCACATAAAATTGCAACTAATCGATACATGTCTGAAATTATTTAAGTAAAAAATCAATCATTGCGCCCAACGGATATTCCTTAGTTTCTTGTCCGAATTTGAATACCCGCATAGGTTTCTCTCGGCCAACCAATGCAATTTTATCATCTTTAACAATTAGCGCAGTTGTTTCGCGGAGGCCCGCCACGTATATATCCGGATTCAGCACCATAAACTCCTTGATGCGGTCTTCACGCGTTTCCCCGCCATGTCCGGCAGGATGGGCATCCAAATAATGCGGATTGATTTGAAAGGGAATTAAATTTAGTGCATCAAAACTTTTGGGCTCAATAATCGGCATATCGTTGGTGGTTTTAATCGTGGGGCAAGCCAAATTAGAGCCTGCACTCCAACCCATGTAAGGCGTTCCCAATAAGGCTTTTTCCCGAATAGCATCTAAAATATTTTGGTTGTAACATTCGGCTAACAAGTTCCACGTGCTACCGCCGCCCACTACGATACATTCCGCATTTTTCACAGCTTCCAAAGCATTTGGATGTTGATGAACGGAGCTTATGTCCACACCAAATTCGGCATATACATTTTTCACTTTGGCAATATAATCGTTCCACGTTACCGTTACTCCAGCAAACGGGATGAATAAAGCGGTTCTTACGTTATAGTCTTTACACCATTGACCGATAAGGTCTTTGCACCAACCCAAATAGGCTTCGCCCGGATTTGTAGAATTGCTGATTAATAATAAATTTCTCATGAGCATTAATTTTAACTTCGTTGAACTTGCACTTCGTGCTTCGGTTCTGCAAAGATACGAAAAAAATTACACATAGAGAATAGTTATTAATGATGAATGATGAATGATGAATTATTATAATTACTAATCATTAATGATTTTTTTGCATACTATCGGTAAATTAGGATTTGCTTTACTAATTTCACCGTATGTTTCAAAAAAGAAAATAGGCCCTTTTTCTATACATTCCCGAAGCAATTCCATTCCTCCAAATTGATGGATATGGTAAGCCATAAATAATCCCGTGACAGCGACATATTTATTCCAATAAGACCCATATAAGCCTTTTTCCAAAGCATCCTTACGTAATTCCATATCTTCATTTATATCAAAAATAATCTTTGACTTTTCATTAAATAAAGCCAAACACGATTGCTCTTCCTTTTTCAAACTGTCATAATTGGCTTTTATATAATAGCCATCCGCAATAAAATGCGCTATCCCTTCATTCATCAGCAAGAATAATGCTGTTGATTCTAATTCATCCGAACGATAGTAATTCTTATCTGCAATATACTCACTAAGCAATGCGTGAAACAATTCATGAGCCAACACTTTTTTATAGGCAGCAACTTGTTCGTCTACGGTTTTACCATAAGTCGCCACAATAATAGAAAGATTGAAAATAATCGCCGATTCACCTTCTTGCGATAGCATAAAATCATTTTCTTTTTGAATATAGTTGAACGTCATCGCATCACCCCATTGCCAACCTGTTGCCGTGTAATAAACCTTGTGGCACGAGGAAAGTGCAAAGTCTGTCGGAAAATAGGTTTTTACATCATCTAACGGTTGTTTTTTAATGACAGAATCTGTGAACGCTTTCATCAATGCCGAGATTTGTTCTCGCTTGGTGTACGCATCGTTTAAAAGATAGTCATTATTCGGCAAAGAATGCTCTGCACTAAACCGATGTAGTGCCTCCGAAAATGTTATTGCATCTTTTTCATTGGAATGTAACAGTTGTTCCATGATTTGATTGGCAGGGATTCTCAACAATGATGGAATTTCTTCGGTTGAGCATCCATTATTAAACCAACGAAGCAAAGAATCTACAGACTCCGAATGAATAGTAATACCGGTTTGTGCTTTTGCAGAAAAAGAAAGATTAAGCCCAATACACAATAAAAATAATAATTTTCTCATCGTGTTCATAAGACGTTCTTTGCATCCGAAAAGTTACAATGCTAAACTATCATTTAAACATTTCTTTAATTATTCGGCACGGATTACCGTAAGCAAGCACGTTATCGGGGATGGATTTGGTTACAACGCTTCCTGCTCCAATGGTTACATTATTGCCTATAGTAACTCCCGGTAATATGATACTGCCTCCTCCAATCCAAACATTATCTCCAATAGTAACCGGCAATGTTTTTGATATGGCGAACGGGAAGCCTTCACCGGCTGTTTTGTTGAACCGTTCGCTTGCTTTCACCGGATGGAAAACGGTGTATATATGTACGCCGGGGGCTATTAAAACATTGTCGCCAATAGTAATGCGGTTACAGTCCAAAAACACGCAATTCATATTGATTTCACAGTTGTTGCCTAAAAAGATAAATTTACCATAATCTACAAAGAAGGGGGCTGCAATCTGCGTGTGCTTGCCTCGTGTGCCTAATAATTGGTCGAGTATCTTCGCTTGTTCTGTTTTTTGCGAATAATCAAGATTGTTGTATTGTTGCATTAGGTTTTTCCCGTTGATCCATAACTCCATCAGTTCAGGGTCTCCACAATCGTACAACTCGCCAGCGAGCATTTTTTCTTTTTCGGTCATCTATAAATATCTTTTTTTTAACTGCAAAGATACAAAAAATATAGTAATAAAAAAAGCCCCAGTCTATTGACTGAGGCTCAGGGCGGCGTCTACCTACTCTTCCACTCTTTGGGAGCAGTACCATCGGCGCAATCGGGCTTAACTTCTCTGTTCGGAATGGGAAGAGGTGGACCCCGACGCTTTTGACACCAAATATCAATTACGAATTTAAAATTACGAATGACGAATGAACTTCAAATGAAAATCCTATCGGATTCGTTGCTTTTGGTCGTAAATAAATAATCTATGACACTGGCCAATTCAATCTACAAATTCGTAATTGTTAATTCGTAATTTGTAATTTTCTATTGACCGGCAGACATGTAATAAACACACAAAAACTTTAAAGAAATTCTACGGGTAATTAGTACTACTCGGCTATGACATTACTGCCTTTACACCTGTAGCCTATCAACGTCATCGTCTTTAACGACCCTTAAAAGAAATCTCATCTTGAGGTGA
>JAITVC010000109.1 GCA_031286005.1 Bacteroidales bacterium | reverse complement strand
CGATTGTATTCAGTTTTTTTCTGAAACTGTTGTTGTTTCAAACCAATGCAAACAAGGCTAATTCGGCGGATTTAAAAGCCATTGTCGGCACGCCGTTTCTAACTGAATACGAGAATGCCGCAAAATTATTCACGGTTCAAAAAACCGCAATGATCATCAATTATCTGCGCGAATACGACGTGAAATCAAAAGGTGTCGACAGCACCGCATTTGTCGAAAGCGGCGATTTACTGAAAGAATTGGTGTTTAAAATCCTTCATTAAAAAATTAATATGTTATCACTTTTTGGACATACATTATCAGACCTGCAAATCTTTTGTAAGACACACGGATTGCCGAATTTCAATGCAAAACAAATTTGCGAATGGCTTTACAAAAAGCAAGTTTCAAGTATCGATGAAATGACCAATCTTTCGTTGAAAACACGAGAGTTGTTGAAGCAGCATTACGATATGGGGATTTCCGAGCCTGTCAATGTGCAGATTTCATCCGATGGCACAAAAAAGTATTTGTTCAATACACAAAAAAACGGTGCAATAGAAGCCGTTTATATGCCAAGTTCGGAACGGCATACGCTCTGCATTTCATCACAAATGGGGTGCCGGATGGGTTGTGAGTTTTGCGCAACAGGCAAACAAGGCTTTCAACACAATCTTACGACCGGTGAAATTGTGAACCAACTGCGCTCCGTTCCCGAAAGCGAGCTAATGACAAACATTGTGTATATGGGCATGGGCGAGCCTTTCGACAATATTGACGAAGTATTGAAAAGTTTGCAAATCCTCACGTCCGATTGGGGCTATGCTTGGAGTCCGCGCCGAATCAATGTATCCACGGTTGGATTGATTCCCGAAATGGAGCGATTTATCAATGAGTCGGAATGCCATTTGGCGATTAGTTTACACTCTCCATTCGATTACGAGCGTCAGAAGTTTATGCCGGCTCAAAATAAATATCCGATTTCAAGCGTGATTAAAACGCTGAAGAAATATGATTGGTCGGGACAACGGCGTTTGTCGTTTGAATATATCTTGTTTGAAGGAATTAACGATAAACACGCTCATTTGGATGAATTGACAAAACTGCTGAAAGGCCTCTTTTGCAGAGTGAATTTGATTAAATTTCACAGTCATCCGAAATCTGATTTTCAACCGTCGAGTGAAGAGCGCATGATTGAATTTCGGGATTATTTGAACGAACACGGCATCATCTGTACCATTCGACAATCACGTGGCGAAGATATTATGGCTGCGTGTGGGTTACTCTCAACAACAGAAAAAAATAAGATATGAAACCTGTATTTTGCATTTTTACATTAATTTTTTGCGTTTGTAATTTCTCATTTTCTCAAACTTCCGAAGAAACAAAAGAAATTAAAATGCTTGATTCTTTATTTTTAGGTGATGAAAACATACGTTTACAATATCTAAAAGAAAATTTTAAATATCCTCAGAACGCTATTGATAGTGGGATTCAAGGAACAGTTTATGTAACTTTTCTTGTTGACAGAGATGGTAATATTTTCGATGTTGAAGTCGTTGAAGGTGTTGGTGGAGGTTGCGACGAAGAAGCTGTGCGTTTGGTAAAAGGAATGCCTAATAAACCATTGAAACAGCAAGGAAGACCGTATAAAGGCAAACCTCATATTGGACGCGTGCAGTATAAAATGCCTATTAAATTTATTTTAGATGAGAGCAAAGGAAGTGTCTCTACGACGACTAAACCATTAAACCATTAAACCATGATTATAGGCATCACAGGCACCATCGGCGCAGGCAAAGGAACCATCGTAGACTATTTGGTTTCACAAAAAGGGTTTTTGCATTTCTCTGTACGGGATTTCTTGAGTGAGGAAATAGAACGGCGTGGACTACCCGTTAATCGCGACTCTATGGTTGTGGTGGCAAATGATTTACGTGCCACACATTCGCCGTCATACATTATCGACCAGCTACTCGAACGTGCTGTGAAATCCGGCAAGAACGGTGTTATTGAAAGTATTCGTGCGGTGGGCGAAATTGAGAGTTTGCGCAAAAACAAAGATTTCATTTTGTTCGCCGTTGATGCCGATATTCGCAAGCGTTACGAACGAATTAGTCTGCGCAAATCCGCTACCGACCACATCGACTTCAACACCTTTGTTGAAAATGAAAAACGCGAGATGACAACCAACGACCCAACTAAACAAAACTTGGGCGAATGCATCAAAAAAGCCGATTATGTGTTTACCAATGATAAAGACATAATCGACCTTCAACAAAGCGTTGAGCAAGTTCTCAACGCCATCCTGTAAGGGCAAGTACCCGTATGCACTTAGTGCAGAAACAACAACTCTCTGTATTTTGGCAACGACCACATGGCGTCGTCCACTTCAAGTTCCAAGGTGTCAATATGCTCCCGAATAGAGGTCAAGTAGGGTGCCACTTTGGAGGAATAAGCCTTTGCCCTTTCCGCAAAATCCACAATCAAATTGGCCTGCCTGCGCTCCTCAATCATAGCGCCCACCTGTGTACCTATTTCCTTGATATGAACCGAAATCTCCTTAAGCGTAGTCAATTGAGAACCGCCCCAATCCTTAAACTCCCTCTCGGAATAAAATTCCTTCAAGCCACGCAGATTATCTATCAAAACATTCTGATACTGAATGGCAATCGGCACAATATGATTAATCGCCAAATCACCCAATACCCGTGATTCTATTTGAATTTTCTTAATATAGGTTTCGTTCTGAATTTCATAACGTGCCTCAAGTTCCTTATCATTGAGAATGTCAAACTGTGAGAAAAGTCCTCTCGCCTCTTTGAATAAATAAGCCCCAAAAGCCTCTATCACATTGTTGATAGTCTTAAGCCCCCGCTTCTCAGCTTCCTTGTGCCAGTCCTTACTATAGCCATTGCCGTCAAACAGTACCTTTCGAGACTCCTTGATAAACTTCCGAAGAACCTGAAAGATAGCCTCATCTTTCTTTAGTCCGTTTTCAATAAGAGCTTCCACCTCCTCTAAGAACTGTGTCAACTGTTGTGCCACCGCTGCATTCAGCACAATTACCGACGACGAAGGATTGCTCGATGCCCCAACAGCCCTAAACTCAAACCTGTTGCCGATAAAAGCAAACGGCGATGTGCGGTTTCTATCCGTATTATCCGGCAATATCTCTGGAATCTTTCCGATAATATTCAACTTCAAATCCGTCTTCTCATCGGGCGTCATCTTCTGTGTACTGATATTCGCTTCAAGTGAATCAAGCACATCCGACAGCGTGTTTCCTAAAAACACAGACAAAATACTCGGTGGGGCCTCATTGCCGCCCAAGCGATAAGAATTAGACAAATTGGCAGCACTCGACATCAATAAATACCCATGCTCGCAAACCGCACGTATTGTACAAACAAAGAACGCCAGAAACTGTAAATTAGTACGTGGCGTTTTGCCCGGCGACAATAGATTCTTCCCCCTGTCGTTCATCAACGACCAATTCACATGCTTTCCCGAACCATTCACCCCTGCAAAAGGCTTTTCATGGAAGATAACTTTTAAGTGATGCTTTTTAGCTACTTGACGCATCAGCGACATCAACAATAAATTATGGTCTATCGCCAGGTTAGCCTCCTCAAACAATGGAGCACACTCAAACTGATGCGGAGCCACTTCGTTGTGCCGTGTCTTTAAGGGAATGCCCAATTTATAGGCCTCCGTTTCCAAGTCTTTCATAAAGGCCGACACCCGTGATGGAATAGACCCAAAATAATGGTCGTCCAATTGTTGGTCTTTCGCAGCAGTGTGTCCCATTAGTGTGCGCCCTGTTTGCACCAAATCCGGACGGGCATAAAACAACGCATTGTCAACCAAGAAATACTCCTGTTCCAAACCCAACGTCGGAATCACATGCTTAACATCCTTGTCAAACAACTGGCAAACCTTAGTAGCCGCCCTGTCAAGAGCAACCTGTGTCTTAAGTAAAGGTGTTTTTAAGTCAAGCGATTCGCCCGTATAGGATATAAAAACTGTTGGTATACACAACGTCTGCCCTATAATAAACGCCGGCGATGTGGGGTCCCAAGCCGAGTACCCTCGTCCTTCAAATGTATTGCGTAAACCGCCACTGGGAAAACTCGACGCATCCGTTTCTTGCTGCACCAATAAATCGCCCCTGAAATTCTCAAACACACGCAAGTTCTCATCTATCTCAACAAACGCATCATGCTTCTCTGCTGTGGCCTCATTCAATGGCTGAAACCAGTGGGTATAGTGTGTGGCACCATGTTCAACCGCCCAATTCTTCATCCCCGCGGCTATTTGGTCGGCAAACCGCCTGTCGATCTTCTCACCGCCTTCAATGGCATTCTCAACGGCCAGAAAAGCATCCTTAGATAAATACTTCCGCATTGTCTCTCGATCAAATACATTTATCCCGAAATAATCCGAAATCTTTCCATGTTCAACATAAAACCGTTCTGCATGATGCCCCGCACATTCTTTTAAGGCCTCAAAGCGTAAATTAGTTGTTTTATTCATAAGTACCCCCTGTTTTTTAAGTTGAGAGTGCAAAAATACAACTTTTTTATGAAATAGGCAATAAAAAAAAGCAGCCACAAAGTAGCTGCCTTTTTATGTAGTATGGCGAAATATATTTCGCCATACGGATGATTAATTCACTTTCATCTCCCTAAATCCCATCTTAGCATATTCGCCCGAAGTAAGTTTATCTTTAATTGAGGCAAAAGCATTAACGGTATATTCCACATCTTCCAAACTATGGATGGCAGTGGGGATTAAGCGCAATAAAATAATGCCTTTCGGAACAACCGGATAGGTTACAATTGAGCAGAAAATACCAAAGTTCTCACGCAAATCGTAGGTTAATTGTGTGGCTTCATCCACAGTTCCATTGAGCATAACAGGCGTTACAGGGGTGTTCGACACACCT
>JAITVC010000103.1 GCA_031286005.1 Bacteroidales bacterium | reverse complement strand
AAAATTCCGAAGCCCGCTATCGCGGCTACACCCAATCCTGCTAAAATGATTCTTGTATCCATTTGCACCTTTTTTTGCAATTACGAATTTCTAATTCGTAATTATTTCGGTGCAAAGGTCGGGGATGCGCAAATAGCGAAAGTTAATTGTGGGCGATTAGAGGTAAATACGGGTGAAGTTTGTTGAAAATGGGCGAAAATTGTGAATAATACGTAAATTTGCGTCGTAATTATAAGTCATGAATCATGATAGTGCCTTTGCGCGAAAATACCAATCGCACAAAAGAGCCATAAAAACATATCAAACATGAAATCAGACATAAAACTTTTTGAAGAAAAGAAAGTCCGCACCGCTTGGAACGAGCAGGAGGAAGAATGGTATTTTTCCGTAGTGGATGTAGTAGAAGTGCTGACGGACAGCCCCAATCCTCGTAAATATTGGAGTGTGTTAAAAACCAGATTGAAGAAAGAGGGAAATGAAACGGCTACAAATTGTAGCCAGTTGAAATTGCTTATGCCCGATGGCAAAATGCGGCTTACGGATGTTGCCAATACCGAGCAACTTTTCCGCTTGATACAATCCATTCCATCACCAAAGGCAGAGCCTTTTAAGTTATGGATAGCACAAGTTGCCAAAGAACGGTTAGACCAAATGCAAGACCCGGAACTCTCTATTGACCTCGCCATTCGGAATTACCGGCAGTTGGGATATTCCGAAAACTGGATAAACCAGCGTATAAAATCCATTGAAGTACGGAAAGCTTTGACCGATGAATGGGATAAAAGCGGTGTACAGCAAGGAAAAGAATATGCCAGCCTGACTGACCTGATGAGCCGCACATGGAGTGGAATGACCACACGCGAATACAAGAATTTCAAAGGATTGAAAAAAGAAAATCTGCGCGACAATATGACCAATATGGAGCTGGTACTCAATATGCTGGCAGAAGTAGCCGCAACGGATATTTCCATAGAACGGCAACCGGCTAATTTTAACGAAAGCGCACAGGTAGCCTGCGAAGGTGCAAAAGCTGCAAAAGTAGCCCGTGAACAGATAGAAAAGAGTACCGGCAAACCGGCAATTTCTCCGCTTAACGCTCATTCGGGAATGATGATTGGAAAAGTGGATAATAAGGATTTGGAAGAATCAACAGAAACTTGATTTTACTCCTTCCAACCACAAGCGTGTACTCCAATCCAAAGAGTTACACGCTTTTTTGTGCCTCATAATGTTCGTAGCCGTCGGGATAGCCCAGTATTTTGAATATTTCCAGCACGTGCGCCTTGCACAGTCGTTTGTTGTTGCTCCAGCCCATCGCGGAGAGTTTTGCGTACAACGCGCCATTTCGACGCAATTCCCTGCGAAAGGTATTGTAACCTGTGTCCATCATGGCGGCAAGTTCTTTAATGGAGTAAAACATCCGCAAGATTTTCGGTTCGGTTTCAACTGTTTTCATTATTTCCCTATTATTTTCGATTATTCATTAACCAACAAATTGATTTTCAAATTGATTTTTTGGAATAGCGATTCGTAAATTCAATGAATCACCTATTATTTTCCAAAAAAATCGTATTATTTTCTAAAAAATCCGAATGATTTCGGTACTTTTTCCAATGATTCCGATTTGGGTGCAAATGAAGCGGTTATTTTTTCGTGTGTCAAGGATACTTATCCCGAATGAAGCGCCAATTATTTTTGAGAAATTGAAAAACGCGATTTTAGCAAGGTTGCCCGAAAAATATTACAATTATTATAATTGCTGTAAGTATGATGATTATTAATATCTTATCCTGTAATATCATTATAATAATTTTCAGTAATAAATTACACTCTTATTACATCGGTAGTTTTCAGCACATTATCAATCAAATATAATAATATGTAATAGATTCTTTGAATGATATTACCATATAATTAGTTGATATATAGAATATAAAACACTGTTGTAATAATTGTAATATATTTTGCAAAGGTTAATTTATTTCAAAGAATTGCATATTAAAAAAAACTCAAACGAGAGCTTTTAAACTGTATTTCAATGATTAACGTTTCAAAAAGGTGTTTCATCATCTTTTGAAAAATCAATATCCTTTTGTTCCGGTTCCGGAGGCATGTCCGGTTTGGACGGATAGAGGCTGGTGATTTCATATTCGGTTAAAAAATCTTCGCGTTTGAAAACCAAAGGCTGCCCTGCCTGTTTTTCGGTACGTATCGTAAAATCATCCGCTATACCGCCCGTGTCGCTGTACGTTTTCCATTTGTAAGCGCACCTTTTGATTTTTTGATTGCCCCGTTCATCCTTCAATAAATCCACGCCAAAATGAGCTTTACATTCACGGATAATGTAGTACGAATCATATCGCCCGCCCAGCATGTGCTGCTGAATCATTTTAGCGGTTATTTGCAGTTCCGGTTCATCGAAGTCGAAGAAATACTGCCGCACCCTTTCTCTAATTTCCTTAACCACAGTCGGCAAATTGTATTCTACCAGCCTGTTCAATGCGTTGGTATGAATGTCGTCAGACAGAAACCACATGCGCGACTGATGTTTGGTGTGCATCTCGCGTTTGTTTAGGAAAAACAGGAAATGGGGGATTTCCTCGATCATGGCATTAAGCATGTCGATACGGTCGGCAGTGGGAACGGGTATTTTGCGTACCCAGTAGCGGATGTCCCTTTTACTTGCGATAATAAAGCTGTCCTCGTTATTCGAGGCAAGAATAAATTTGCCGAAAAAATCCACTTCCACATGGTCTTTCTGTTTCTGATTTACCACAATTTTATCACCCGTCGAAAGGGCTTTTATTCTTTCTATTACGGGCTTTTTGTCGATAATACTCTCCTCGCAGGCAATGATCAGGCGGGTTGCCCATCCTGCATTGAAGTCGTTACTTAGTTCGGCATTGCCGATAATCGTGCAATTATTGGTAAAAATGGCTTTCACCCATTTGATAAAGGTACTTTTTCCCGTGTTGTTCTCTGCCGAAACAAGGCA
>JAITVC010000097.1 GCA_031286005.1 Bacteroidales bacterium | reverse complement strand
GAGGTTCCGCCCAATTGCATTATTTCGCCCCAATTCGAAATCCAGCTGGTGTACATGCCTGCACATTGAAAGGCGAAAATAACCAACACAAACCAAGCAATCGGCGAATAGAACAAGATTTGTAACTCTGTTTTTGCTATTCTTAAAATTTGTTTCATTGTTATAAATGGTATTAGTGTCGTCATTCCGAGCGTAGTCGAGGAATCTCCTTGCTATGGGATGTCTCTGCTTCGATCGACATGACGGCTGTATTTTACATTTTACTTGACTTTTTGGATAGCTCTGCAAAAATATCATCCATCGAACATTTCTCCAAACGAATCTCGTTCAATTTCCAATTCTTTTTCACACTTTCTTTCACGATAATTTCGATAGAAGCAGCCGTATTTTGGCTCTTGATGCGATAGCGTGTTCCGCCCAACGACATCACCGTGCCAATATCCGGTATGGCTTGAAGCTGTTCTACGGCTGGCATTTCGAGAAGCGATACAAAAACTGTTTCCGGAACAATATAGCTGTCAAATTCTTCAAGCGGCCCGTCGAAAATCAGCGTGCCTTGTTCAATCATAAAGATATGGTCGCAAGTAGCTTGCACTTCCGATAAAATATGGGTCGAGAGAATCACCGTACGATCTTGGGCAATGTTGCGAATCAGTCCGCGAACATCCAAAATCTGATTTGGGTCAAGGCCATTGGTCGGCTCATCCAAAATCACAATTTCCGGCTCGTGTATAATTGCTTGCGCAATACCCACCCGTTGCTGATAACCGCCGGAAAGGTTGCTGATCAAGCGGTCTTTGAAGTGAACAAGGTTGCACAATTCCATCGCGCGATTAACCGCAGCAGTGGTTTTGCTTTGAGGAATCAAGCGCAATCCGGCGCAATGTTCCAAATATTCCTTCACTGTGAGTTCCATGTGCAAAGGCGGTTTCTGTGGAAGAAAACCGATTTTGCGTTTGGCTGCAATAGGGTCGGCCAACGTATCAATACCGCAAATGCGCACACGGCCTTCGGTTTGTTTGATGATGCCGCAAGCAATATTCATAGTGGTGGATTTACCGGCCCCGTTGGAACCAAGCAATCCGTAAATCCCTCGTTTGGGAAGTTCTAAATTGAGGTCTTTCACCGCCCATTTAACACTGTAGCGGTGCGAAAGATGTTCAATTTTTAAAATGGGTTCATTCATGTTTAATTCAATTAAATGGGTATTTATGAAAATTATTTGAGCAAGTAGTCTATCTTAAAACTCAATTCATTCGCCAATTCCAGCGGGTTGCCGCCATACCCGCTATCAATCCAGCGAGCTTGACCGTCTTTATCTACAATCATTTTTTGTGGAATACCACTCATCTTAAATTGCTTGAAATATCCGCCAACGGCTTTATTGTTGTTCGTATCTTTTTTATCATCAAAAAGCACATTGAAATGACCGAACCCTTTTTTCGTCAAAAACGCCATGAGATTGGCACGATCAACTTCGCCTCGTTCCTGCGTGTTGATAAACAAAAAAGCCACATTAGGATTGTCTGCATACTTATCAACAGCCATTTTCAAACCTTCCATAGATTTCAAGCAAGGGCCACACCATGAGGCCCAAAAGTCAACCACAACAACCTTGCCTTTATAATCGGTCAATTCCACTACTTCGCCTTGGGCATTAGTTAAGCGAAACGGCTCAATTTTTTCTTGAATCAAATGGCTCAAAAGTTCGCTCTCCATATCGGCCACATGCTCTTCAGAACGCAAACCTGCGAAATACGTGTCGAAATTACCGCTCGGATTCGTTTCGATAAAATTGGTGCGAAGGGTTTCAATCATTTGCGTCGTGGCGGCATCATATCGAACACTTTCCTCAATAAATGGCACAACCTGTTCAGTAAGATTATTCGCAGCAAGCATCTGAGCGTAGAAATCGTTGTATTGCGCTATTTTTCCACCGAGAACAGATTTCAAAGGCTCAATAACAGCCAAGGCTTGGTCGACTGAACCATTGGCAGCCAAGATTTGGCCATGCATCAAAATATCTTTTCCGGCTGCTTTAAGTGCCTGTTGGTGCCATTGTGCGGGAGAATA
The DNA here is from genome assembly GCA_031286005.1 of Bacteroidales bacterium. Next base: position 15,492 of record JAITVC010000097.1, on the reverse strand, counting down.
CCGCGCTCTTTTGTTTGCCGAATAAAAGAGGTCTTCCGTGCCGTTGATGCGTTTGTTAAGTTCCGCAAAGATAATTTCAGCATAAGGGCGCAATTCGTCTGCAGTTTTCAATTTTTTGTCGAACGGCAAATAAATACTACGATGATAGGCTTCCAAAACATCCGGAAAGGTCATCATAGGCAGATATTTGGCCAACACATCCAAATTATAGGCTTTGTCCGGAAGTTGGCGCAAAATATCCCAATACAACCGATAGTAAAAAATCTCATCAGCTGGTGTTTGTGGTTGGGTATAGTTTTCCGAAGGAAACCGTTTCACAAAGGCTTCCAAACCTGAAAATTTCTTTTCGTAATCTTTTTCGCTAAACAGTCGGCGTATCTCTCGATCACGAGCCAACAAGCCATCGGGGAAACGTTCTAAGATAGTAGCTTCTATACTATCGGCTTTGCCTTGATTTTTAAGAATCGTTCGGCTGGTTTCAGCAGCACGTATCAACACGATTTCATCCATATTTTCAATCGTCGACAACTTATCAATATCGCCTGCTATTTTTTCATTATGCACACCCGGTTCCAACGAATTTCTCAGATAATTGAAAAAATAAAGGGCTTGTGTCGCTGTTTGTGGAAGTGCCGCTTGAAAACGAATGATTGTGTTGGTAGTGCTATCATCTACCTTGTGTTCATCTTTTAGATAACCCGAAACAGCATATTTTTCAAATGATTTGCTGTAAGCCAGAGACCGATACAAGAAAGCTCCGCCTCTCGCTCGTGGTCTGTTGTTGGCGATGTCGTACATAAACATCCCGTAAGACCCGATAGCGCTCGGACCGGTATCCCAATCGCCGGTTTCGTTATAAAACTTACAGAGGAAAAGAATAGCTCTATTAGGAATAGGGAAGGTTGAGGTATAAATTCCGTTGTCGCATTTCAAATCCAAATCTTGAGCCGTCCAGTCGCCGTCAATGCAGAAGTAAATCACGCCCGTAATGGCTTTACTTCCTGCAAGCGAAGTTAAGTTGCTGTTGTACGTAATGGTGGTTTCCGTGCTATCCGTTGGATATTGCGGAATCACTTGCCAAGGTTTGGCATCTTGAGCACAGATAGCCGCACTCATCAAGCTAATAAGGATTAATAAGAGTATCTTTTTCATAATTTATTCAGCAGGTTTTTCATTTGCAATAGCTCGAACATCAATGCCCATATCATCATACATTTTAATAAGAGCATCCCATTTTTCTTTGATTTTGGGATAGGTTTCTAAATAGTAGGCCATTTGCGTATCCGTACGGCGGAACAAATGATACTCGAAAGAGTTTTTATCATTGTTTTGGGCATCCATCCACATGGTGCGGTTGGTTAGCCATTCGCTGGGCACGCCAATAATAGCGTCGGGGTTTCCGGCAGGTATTATACCGTAGCCGTTAGGCAAAAAACCTTGTTCGCGATGTTTAATTTTGTAAGGTAAAACGGTATCGGCTGCATTGTAATTATAGCCTTGCGGATGATCTTGTACACTATTGTAAATCCGTTGACCGGCAACAATCATTGCGGCACCGGAAACTGAAGGAGTTTCAAATTCTACAGGTGCATTAGTGTAATCTGTAAGCGCATACCAATCGTCAGAAAACTGAATTTGGTAAAATTGAGCAAAAATAGTTTGAATAAAACTGATTTTTCGGTCAACATACTCGGCCGGTGTCAATTCATGGATGCCTTTACGAACGTTGCGCTTAACTTCAGGACTGCCAAAACGCTCATCATCCACAGTGGCATTGTAGGCTATAATCATAGACCGGTCTTTAATAACAAAATCCTTGTATTGATAGGGCCAATCGGGATTAAATGGGTCTACTGTAGTGGGTACATAATTGCGAATTTCTTTGACCAAAAAAATACGATACGGCAACCTATCCGTATATTTAAACTCTTCAGGCACCAGATTCATCCATGCTTCTCTCAAGAATTTAAGAAATTCATCCACATATTCCAAATCCATAGGAACGCCCTCGTCTGCTGCACGAGAAGAACCTGTTCCTTCCGATTGAGTCCATTCCAAATCTTCTTGCGTAAATTTATAGAGGATATACGAGCGGTAGGTCTCAAATATACTTCTAATCGAGTCGTCGGCTTCTTGCGATGCACCGGTTTGTGCGCTCAAATCATAATCCGGCATCAATGGAATGGGGTCGCCAATAGGATTATCTTTCTTGCAAGCACTCATTATCAAAAGTGCCGAAAGGCTTATAAATAATATCTTTTTCATAAGATTATTTTTTTCAGTGTGGTTAAACATAGATTATTCGACAACACCTACGCGTGTAGGAATAGATGCCGAAGCATTTTGTATTAAATTCGGATTGTTAAGCATCAAACTTCTGGGGAAAGGCAACGTATACATCGGGTCTTTCTCTTTTAACGTATAGGTGATAATAGGGTCGCTTGGCGAGTGTTTGTAGCGGTGTTTGATTTCCGGCATACCGTAGCGGCGTAGATCAAACCAACGGAAATGTTCGCCAAAAAACTCTAAACGACGTTCGTGGCGAATAAGCTGGATGAGTTCCTCTCGGTTGGCATACGTTACATCGGCGTAGTTTTCTGCAAAAATACGATTCTGGCGTAAAGTGTTCAAGTCTTCGGCTGCCTCTGTAAGATTGTTCAGCATAGCATTGGCTTCCGCCCGATTCAAACAGGCTTCGGCGGTACGAATGGCCTGGTTAAGGGTATTTGTACCGGCACTAAGCATTTTATAGAAATACACTTTATTGTTTTCACTGGTATTCACTCTAAAACCAAATTTTTCGCGAGCATCCCAATTGGTGCCAAACATTTGAATAACATTCATCGGTGGGTTGTAATAACCCATAATCGAACTGTAAGAACTTCCGCCATACACCCATTGCACTTCCGGATTATCGTAAGTCAAGTACGATGGTGGTGTAGTCTCGGTAAAGGTAAACTTAGTCATATCGAAATGACGAATACCCCTCTGAAATGCCGTGTCGGCATGAGCCACAACGCCCTCCCAATTTTCCATATACAAATACACGCGAGATAAAATAATGTGCATCGTGGTCAAATTAATGCGAAAGTCGCCTTTAATCTCCGGAAGCGGTCGGGCCAAATCAATCGCACTTTTTAGGTCGGACACAATTTGGTCGTAAACTTCGGCCACGGTATTTTGATCCAAATATTCATGTGTAATGGCCGACTCTAATTTGAGAGGAACGCCCAAAGCCGAGCCGTTAGGATAGTCGGGATGGTTATAAGGTTCGCCATACAAATTCACTAATCGAAAATAGTGAAAAGCTCGATTGGCTAACGTTTCGGACTTAACCCTGTCGCGTTCCTCTTGTGTGCCGAGAGCATTATCAATAAGATCTAATACGGCATTGCAGCCCATAATCCATGAGTAATATTTGGCATACGAATTATCACTTAAACTAGTATTGATAGCATCATTATTGCCATTAAAATCTTGGCAAGAATATTGCCAAGAGTAATACGGATAATTGACTTTTGCATTCAAAACATTGGAGTATTCAGAGTTCGTACCGGCTGCAAAATCCACGAAAAATTCAAAATCATCGCTCATTAATAACGTAACCGCCATAGGGTCGGTCTGGCCTTGGTAGCCTGCCCCAAGCAGGAGTTCACTAAAATCGGTTGCGGTTTTCGGAATAATCTCACTCTGCGAGCGTTCTTCCAAAAATTTAGAACAGCTGCTAAATAGCAAGGCAACTATTGCAAACCAAATGTAAATCAATGTATGTTTCATAATAGGAAGTGTTTAGGGTTATAAAGACAGGTTAATACTTAAAGATGTGGTTTTACGAGCTGGCCAACCGCCGGTTTCTGGGTCGTAGCCTTCCCAATCTTTGTCGAATGCGATTAAGAACGGATTAGAGAGGTTAAACGATACACTCGCCCGTTTAACATGAAGCAGTTTGGTAATCTTAGTTGGCAAATCATAAGCGAGAGAAATGCTGCGGCAACGAATAAAATCTGCATTAGCAACACGGGCATCAGAGTAGTTGTACATGTCGTAAAGCATGGTGTAAGCATCGTTTAAAAGAGGTAGTCTAATTTCTGTTTCCGAGCGAGACCCCGGAACACCGGGAATAACCCCTGGTCTGTTTTCATCGCCCGGATTTTTCCAACGATCTAACAAATCACGAGATACGTTTTGATCCGGAGTTGGAATACCGAGGGTAGAGCTATACAAAGACGGCAAACGTTTTTGTGCGCCAAACGATACGGCAAACTGCGCCCGAAGCGAAAACTCTTTATACCGAAACAACGTACTGAAACCGCCAAAGAAGTCAGGATCGGTGCGTCCGCTCCGTACCATAATATCTAATGGATTATCGGTTAAGCCTGTGCCCAGCGTATCCATAAAATAGAACATCGGGAAACCGGTCGTGGGGTCAATGCCCTTGTAGGCGTAGGAATAAAATGTTCGGTAAGGTTGATCTTCTATAATGGCTGTTCCGTTGATGTAATCAGCGTAGGTGTATTCGTTTTGAACATCCACAACCGAGTTCTTCGATAAGCTGGCGTTATACGACATATTCCACGTAAAATCTTTGGTACGGATGATGTTCAAGTTCACGGTTAAATCCATACCCTTGTTCTCAACTTTATTGCCAATAATAATGGCGCTGGCCATCCCATTTTCAACAGGGACTGTGCGAGCGCCAAGCACATCACTCTTACGGCCATAACCGCTCAATACAGCGCTCATCCGGCCATCAAAAAAAGAAAAGTCCAAACCGGCATTCCAGTCGTTGGTTTTTTCCCAACCCAAGCCTGGATAAGGCAACGAGTTAAGATTTAAAGTATTTTGAAGAAAACTTGGATTCAATGATGGGTTGGGAATCCCGGCTATCAATTCGGGGCCTACGCTTTCTACCGCATTACCTGTATAGCCGTAAGAAAATGAAAGGTCAATCATATCCAACCAGCGTTTGTCGGTCAAAAAACTCATAAATTTTTCGGCTCCCAAGCGCCATTTCACCCCGGCCGACCAGTTAGGTTCAAAGCGTTTGTTCTTATCTTGTCCAAAACGGTTAGAAGCATCCATACGGGCATTAAAGTTGACCACATAGCGGCCGTCAAAATTATAAACAGCAGTCATAAACTGGCTGATATAATTATTCACAGCACTCGTAATCCTCGTACTTGTACCCATATCTTCGTGAAGCGGGTTAGCTGTTACAACTTCGTTACGATCTAAATAGGTGGTAGGAACCAAAGCAAATGATTGGCCGCGATACAACTGATAGCCGTAGCGATCGGAGGCATTGGCGCTCGCATTGTTTGAGCGTAACTCCATGCCCAATTGCAACGTAACATTGTGCTTTTTGTTAAACGATTCTTGATACAATAAATTGTTTCGGAACGAATAGCCTGTTCCTAAGGCATTTTCCATGCGCAACACCCCCCCGTGAGGTAAATAGCTGCTGCGTTGTTCGATGGAGTTTGGTACCACTGTGCCATATTCATACCCGCGAATAGTCGTGGCGTAATGCGAAAACTCCGTGGCCCATTGACGGCCTTCCGTGCTGTTGATCGTGTAGTTGAACAACGTTTGGAAATCCAAGCCTCTTCGAGCCGATGAACCTTCTAAAATTTTAATCTTGGCGTCCACTGTGGCGCTTGCGCGTTGGGTAGAACTCGTGGTGCCTGTATTATCCATCTCATTTAGGATATTATACAAATAGTATTGATTATCGTTAAATGCACTACTGCCTTGTTTATTACCAGGCTTGCGCGCATGATAAAACAATGTGCCATCATCGTTATACAACGGAATCGTGCGAGAGGTGCGAGAAGCATAATCAAACGGGCTCACCCCAAAGGCAAACCCCGTAGTACTTGCCAAACTTCCGGTCACGCTAAGGCTAATAAGAACACGATCATCAGCCAATCGAATGGCAGTATTAGATGAGGCCGACAAATTGGATTGATCATTACCGATCGCTTCGCCCAAGTTTTTAGACATGTTGAACGATGTTCGGTTCGTGATCAATTGATTTCCGCCCGCAAGGCTGATACTATGACTATGGTTAAACGTGTTGCGAAACAATAAATCAAACCAGTCCGTATTCATGTTTTCCATCTTCCGAAATTCGGTTACGTATTCATCGTAAGAGATTTCTTTATTGTTCAAACGTTGAATCAAACCGCCAAAACCTACCGGCAAAATAGTACCGCTATAACTGTGTCGACCTTCATACATCTCTTTGGAAAACTGCATCAATTCTTGCGAATTCATCAAGTTGTACATGCTGTATGTGGGTTTTTGACCAACAGAAAAATTGCCGTTGTAAGACACTGCTAATGAGCCTGCCGTTGCTTTCTTGGTCGTAATAACAATCACCCCATTGGCCGCTTGCGAGCCATAAATAGCCGTAGCCGAAGCATCTTTCAACACATTCAACGTTTCAATATCATTCGGGTTCAACCACGAAATGGCGCTGGCAGCCAACTGGCGCATTTCATCCACATCGCCGCCGCTTCCTGAAGCACCCATATTGTCTTTCACAGAGGCCAACGCATCGCGTTGAACAACACCGTCTACAACCCAAATAGGGTCTTGATTACCCAATAGGGTAGTGGTACCCCGAATCTGAATCTTGGCCTTGCTACCAACCATACCGGATTCATTCGTTACCAACATCCCCGCAACAGCCCCCTGCAACATATTGTCAATCGACATTTCCGAAGGGATGATAATAGATTCCAAATTAACTTGCGAAACCGAACCCACGTAAGAGGCCTTATCAATTACACCCATCCCGGTGATAACAACAGCATCCAAAGCCGTAGCTTCTAATTTCATCCGAACGTCAACGGTATTGGTTTCGCCAACCGGAAGTTCCAACGTTTGATAGCCCATAAACCGGAATACTAAGATAGGCTCTTTCCCGGCTGGAATGGTTATGGAAAATTTCCCGTCTATCGAACTCGTAGTACCCGTTGTTGTAATGCCCTTAATCGTAATGGTAACCAAAGGCAGGGTTTCGCCCGTAGCATCGTCCACAACAGTGCCCGAAACTTGCCGTTGGGCAACCATACTACCCATGCCAAATAAAGCAAACAGGGCTAAAAGCAAGGTGTTTTTTATACTTCTTTTCATCATTCGTAATTCGTAATTTGCAATTCGTAATTTTTAATAATTTCTAACACAACGAACGGCCATGCCGTTACGCTTATCAGCCCAATGTTGTGGTGCAACATTGGCGGTTGTTATTTGTCCCGAAACAGCATCGGTTCGGCGAAGCAAACTTAAATCCGCACCAGCATTAATATTGGATTCGGTGATAGCCCAATACACTGCAGTAGCTGTTGGATTCACAACCGTATCGCTCCGATCGGCATAACCGGTATAATTGGCACCCCAGCTGTTTGGGTTGTCTTCTTTAGAAAAATAGTTTTCTACCAGAGTATTGACACTCTCGTAATTTTGTGGAGTAACATTAGCACCGGTTCCATACAAGATGGTGTCTAATGTCGTAAAGTCCTCTCGTGTTGGCACGCGCCAACCCTCTGGACAAAGTTGTTCTTCGTAGCGGGCTACGGCACACCACGAAAATAAATGGCCGCCATCCGGATCATTCGGATTACTGCGGCAGTCGGCATTATAATTGCCTTGTAAGGTAGCGGTAGGTGCATAACCGCCATGAAAAGTACTTTTATCGCAATTTGAGGCACGAACCACATCCGACCATTCTTGTCGGAGCCAACGGCCTCGATATTGTCTTTCCATGCGCCAAACTTTGTCGCTGGCAAAACTAACGGGTCCCAAACTTTCGCCAAAGTTCGGAACATCGGCGTTGCAACGGTTTGCGCTGCGAACGGTCAATAAACAAGTGGCCGTATGGCCGCCGTCTTCGGTGGTAACTTTTAGGCGTACGGTATCCGTAATGAAACCGATGACCCGTCCAAATTCGTCAACAGTGGCAATACTTTCATCACTGCTCTCCCAACGCATTTTGGTGTTTGTGGCATTGTCCGGAAAAAATCTAACATGCAGTTGCATGGTATCGCCTATAAATGCTACAGGACTTTGCTCAACAACAATACGAGAAACTCGTGCCGATTGCTCTTTTTCACAAGATATAAAACAAATAAGCGATAAAATGATCGCTGCATATACAATTTTTTTCATAAGGACTAAAATACGTTTTTTTTATATAGAAATGCTTCGAGGGAGCAGACAAACCAAATACCCATTATATATTGTCCGCCCCCTTCAAAAACATTTTATGAATTAATGTTTCACAAAGCGGATAGATTCAACGCCTTGGTCGGTAGTTAACTTTAAAATATACGCACCCGTTTTCAAATTTTCCACTGAAATTTCAGTAGTGTTAGTACGAACGGTTTTCATTAATTTACCTTGAACAGTATAGATTTCAGCACGTTTCACGTTTTCGGAATCAATAAACAATTTGTCGGATGTAGGATTAGGATATACAACAATTGAATGTGCCGCTTTTTCCATTTGAACAGAAGAACCGGAAATAACAGTCGTTACAGTAATAGTGGCCGTGTCATTAGCACGATTTTGCTCTTGTGGATTAACAGCATATCTCGACCATGCTTTGATGGTGTGCTCTCCTTCGCCCCAAAGGTCAGCAGGGGCTGTAAAGGTATATACGTAAGATGAATCCGGTTTAAGCGAACCGCCATACATGGCAGCTGTAATACTTCCGTCCTTTTTGGTGGCTGCAATATCGTCAACTTGATATGAAACAGGAATACTACCGGTATAGGTGTACATTCCCATGTTCGTAATTTTAACACGGATCGTATCGTCTTCAAATTTAGCACTTGTACCGTCGATTGGCGAAACAATTTCTAACGCCAAGTCAACAATGTAGCTTCTGTAGCCGGTCGTGATAGCGGTATCATTGCTTTTACCAAGGTCATTGGGCAATACGGCATATCGAGTAATGGTATATTCACCTAATGCACTAAGGTCGGCCGTTGCAGTGAATCGATATTCCAATGTAGCATTAGGAAGAATGGTTGCCTCTACAGTTTCTGTTACGGCTTCTTTTTTAACTTCAACAGTTTCGAGGTTTTCATCTTTCGTCTGAGTTACTTGGAAAGAAACCGGGAAGTTGGTAATAGGCACCGAACTATTGTTACGGATATTAACAGTTATAGCTTCATTTTCTTTATATCTTACCGGATTAGCACTGTTTGGAGTTGAGGTAGTCATAATCATCACATCATATTCTTCAGTTGTAGAAGTTACCTTTACACTCATAGCGTTGTTGCTGGGCACATCATCGTTAATGTTCAACGTTGTTGCCATGATAGTGCGTTCGCCGTTCAACCATAAATCGGCTGAATCCTGAAATTCGTAAACTGCGGTAGCATTAGGCTCAATAGTGCCTGTGAATACAACGGTTTTAGCTGCTCCGCCATCAATGCTATAAGATACAGGGAAATTACCGGCAGCCGATTTTCCATTGTTCTGTATGGTAATTTGAATAGGTTCTTTTCTTGTAAAGTTTTTAGTTGTTCCTTGGGTAGGGTTGATAGCCACAACAGCTACATCAATCACATCAATTACACCGTCAACAATGGTGATATTGTCAAGCAAAAGATAATCACCATTACCGGCAGGTGTTGCGCATTGAAAACCGAAGTTGTAGTTGCCGTCACTTTCAGGAGTGAATTCGATGAATTTGGTTCCCCAGTTAGAGGAATGTTCGGTGTAAGAAGCCAAATCTTTAGTCATGGCACCGGCTGTTTGGCCTTGGCCGTATTTTACGTTCAACACTTGATCAGCGCCTTTAAAACCAGCCATCACCACGTTGAATTTAAAGGTGTAGGTTTTGCCGCTTTCCAAAGCATAGTCAGGACTGATAAACCATGCATCCGATGCGTTTTTGCTGCCTTCGATAAAGGCATATTTTTCGCCGTTAGGTGCTGGTAAAGTGTTACCTGCTGCCGGAAACGATTTTTGTGCATAACCCACCGTCCAGCTATTGCCTTCTTCGGTAGAATACGTTCTCGTCCAAGCGTCCAAAGCATCGTATTGGCTGGTGTAAGTCTCAAAGCCTTCTTTGTGAGCAATTGGATAAGTGGTTACCTCTTCTAAAGAAAAAGAGAGGTTGTCAAAAATAACTCTATTTTCTGAATTGGTAGGAGAGGCAATATGAAGTGAAATGTATTTAACCCCGGTTCCCGTAGCTACATATTCAATGGTTTGTGGGCTGCTGGGGGTTATGGGCTGGTCTAATGTTTTAACAAGCACGGTTTCTGCCCTGTCAAAACTATCAACGGCACTGTGTAGTTCTACATGCAACACGTCTCCTCCGGCAGCACTATATCCGAGTTGTAAATCAAACGTAATTTTGTACGTCTTACCTTCTTCAATATTAAAGCCTTTTTTGGAAGTAAGCCAACTGGTAGCACCGTTGGCGGAATTAACCAGCGCCATACCACTCGCAATAGACCATTTGTTAGTCGTCGTTCCGGAAATCATCCAGTTGTCAGGAATAGTCGTGCCATCATTATAGTTTTCATCCCAAAGAATAGTCCGTCGGATAATGGTGTCTTGTGCTGTGGTAGTTTGTTGCGCATTCATGCCCCAAGCACCTGCGAGCACGAACATTAGAATTAAGATTTTTTTCATAATAAATTTGATTTAGTTTAAAATTTAGTTTTATTATTTAACATTAAGTTGAAAGCAAAATTACGAATAGAAACCAAACTGTGCAAAAAAAAACACCTCAAAAAATGCCTTTTGACCGTAAAGTTCGCCCTGTTAATAACTTGTTAGAAAAACGAATGTTGAAAATGAGTAAATTAATTTTCGAAAAGCGAACTTTCGGTTCAAAAAACGCCCCATACGGGGCTGCGGCGTTTTTGAGCGAAGAGTATATGTTGAATATCGTGTAATTGACATGCTTTGTTCGTACATTGTTCAGTACTTGTTCAGTTACTCTTCGGTCATCCTTCAGTCGTTCTTCAGTCAGCATCTGAACAATGACCGAACAAGTACTGAACAAATACCGAAGGAAGTATGAACAAGGTCAGGCACCTCAAAATAAAATAACGCCGATAATTCGTAATTTTTTTGTATCTTTGTGCCGAGCTATGAATAAAAAACAGCCGGAATAAGTTGATGGATAATTTTGACTACTATATCCGAAAGCCTTGGAATGTACCGAGAGCATTAGAAAAAATGTACAATACGGAAGTTCTCGAAGATGTATTGTATACGCTCAATCAATTTCAGGCCGGTTGTTTCTATATATTGGATTATTATCGCTATAAGTTGATTGTGGACTCCCCCACATCCCGCATTTTGTGCGGATACCCGAAAGAATTGGCGCAAAAGGAAGGTTTGGATTTCTTTCGCCGCATTACGGATAAAAGTCGCTTGGCATTGCGCGTGCACCGCGATAAAGAATTTTTCAATATCTTTTTCCGTTACCCGGAATCCTATCGCCGCAATTTTGTGCTTACAAACGATATTGTGGTAGAGGACATCAACAAAGAAGAACTCATTTTCCATCATAAAATCGTGCCCTACAAATTGGATAAAAACGGAAATATGTGGCTGGCTTTGTGTTTCTGTTCGGCATTTCCGGAAAAAACGGAAGATAACCGCTCTATGATAGTCAACTCTGCAACCGGCGAGCGGTATGAGTTCATGAACGGTTCATTCGTTCTGTCGGATACAGATGCCTTAACCCAAGAGGAATTGATGATTTTAGAGTGGATGGCCAAAGAGCTGTCGGCCGAATACATCTGCGACCAAATGAAAATATCCGAAAGCTCACTCAAACGCAAAAAACAAAAAATCTACACCAAACTCGGTGTCCTCAGTTCAAGCGGCGCCATCCGTAAAGCCCACCTAATGGGTATTATCTAATAATATGAGAAAAATTGTAAGCATAATCGGTTTGTTGATAACGGCGTTTGCATTGCAGGCACAGGACGAGCCGTCCGACGACTTTAAAATCGGTGCCGTAAGTTTTGGTGTGGGAGGCTTTATGCCGGGAAAATATGTAGCCAATTATTACAGCGGAAGCAATGCAAATATCAATAAAATTTTATATATTTTTGAGAATAAGTATCGGTATAATGAAGTCAAGCAAGAGCTTGGCGGTTATGACTTCAACCGTTGGACTACCCCCGAAAAAATGCGCTATAAACTTGCCACCGCGATTTCATTTAGGGCTTCGTTGAACACGTCGGCGCATACGTCGTTTTTTATCCACGTGAATAAACTTAATTTGGTGGCAACGGACATTTTCACCATTGATTTAGACATGCCGATTGGACTTCAATTGGATTACAAACAGCACAAAATCTGGGGCAAAGAATCTCGAACGATGTTAGACGTCGGATTTCAGCAGTTGAGCGAAATGAATGCGCAGCATGTATCTTGGTTTTACGAATTGGCGTTTAACCTAACGAACACCAAGGTGCTCGAAAATTCAATCGAAATCGGCAAGCTAACCTATTCTATTTTGAACGGCGAACAAAATTTTCTTACGCCGGGCGACCCTTTTCAAGCATGGGAACCGGAAATCGCCACCGGTGTAGGAATTTCGGCCTCGCTGGGCTGGCGATACGCACCGCTTCCGCAAGCCTCGATTGATTTTGGCGTAACAGGTTATATGCAGGATATTAACCTCGAAGGATACAAGAAGTTCCATCCCAGTTTCAACCTGTTTATGCGAGTTAATCTATTGATGTTTTAAATCCTCGAATATGAATTGTTTTAAACCCACTTCCAAATCGCGAAGCCACATCAACCGGTTGTTGTTTATTGCAGCCCTGCTGATAGTACTGTTATCCTCATTGGGATTGCAATTTTTGATTCGGCAAATATCCGAAGATGAACGTAGAAATGTAACACTATGGGCTTCGTCAATACAGAAAAAAATGGAGATGGTTGCGTATACCCAAAACTTTTTCGTGCAAATAGAAAAGATGGATCGCCAACGCCTTCAAGTCTGGTCGGAGGCTTTTCCGCGATTGGCGTATATCGACAACGACGATTTTGAATATTTTCGCAGAACGATAGAGGAAAATACCGCCTATCCGTGCGTGATTACGTATGGCGACGGGAAAATATTTGATTGTATGAATGTCGATTTTGATTGTTCGAATATGACCTATATGCCCGACAGTATTATTAGGGATTTCTTGCGATACCCGCCTATCGAAGTGCATTATCTCGATTATAAGATGCGGGTTTATTACAAGCAATCAACCTTGTTTCTTCAGTTGAAAAGTATGCTGGAAGAGTTGACCAATTCGTTCATAACAGAGATTATAGATAATTCGGCATCCGTGCCTGTTTTATTGGTTACAGAAAATGAGAAGAAAGTGATTACGGCCGGCAATCTTGAGCCAAACCGGTATGCCGATTCGGTGGCATTGAAACAAACCTTGGCGTACATGCGTTCTCAAAACGAGCCGGTTACCATAACCGATGGCTTCGACACCTTCTATATTTTCTACGAAAATTCGCGGATATTAACCCGCTTGATGTATATTCCATGGTTTTTTTCCTTGGCTTTAGCGGCATTCATAGTATCAATGATTTGGGTTATTAGAATGGTTCGCCGTTCGGAAAACGACAAACTCTGGGTTGGCATGTCGCGCGAAACAGCACATCAACTGGGCACTCCTATATCTTCGTTGGTGGGATGGATTGAATATCTTAGAACCAAAGACGTAGATGAAGGGTCTGTGACGGAGATAGAGAAAGATATTGAAAAACTGAAAACCATTGCCGACCGGTTTTCTAAAATTGGCTCCAAACCAGAGATGAGCAACGAAAATGTGGTTGAAGCGGTTTATAAGGCCATTGCGTATTTGCAACCCCGATTGTCCAGTAAAATCAAGTTCGAGGTCAATAGTCCGGTAGGCACGGTCATCAACGCCCAAATCAATTCAAAGTTGTTGGAATGGGTAATTGAAAACCTCTCTAAAAATGCAACAGACGCAATTGGTACAAACGAAGGACGGATTCAAATAGAGATTTCCGAACATCCCAAAACCGTGATTTTGGATATAACCGACAACGGGAAAGGCATTGCGAAAGATAATTGGGCAATCGTGTTTGATGCAGGCTATACAACGAAAACAAGAGGGTGGGGACTTGGCTTAGCCTTGGGCTACCGGATTATTCACGATTATCACAAAGGAAAAATCTTTATCAAACATTCGGTTGTCGATGAAGGAACCACCTTCCGAATCATTCTGAATAAATAACATGGCGGGAATTTATGTGCATATTCCGTTTTGCCGCCAAAAATGCGCTTACTGCGGATTTTATTCGGTGGCAAATGATGAAGCGTTGCAAGCGTACACAAAGGCCTTGACGTCTGAAATCACGCTACGCAAAAATGAATGCACCGAACTTGTCGAGACCATTTATTTTGGTGGAGGTACGCCTTCGCTGTTGGATATTCCCAATGTGGTCAATCTATTTGAAACATTGCAGAAATCGTTTGTTTTTGCAGAGAACATGGAAATCACATTTGAAGGCAATCCGGAGAGTTTAACGAAAACCTATTTGGAAAACCTTAGAGCGTATACACCTGTCAGTCGGTTGAGCATTGGCGTACAATCGTTCTTTGAAGATGATTTACGCTATCTGAATCGCAAGCATTCGCCACAACAAGCCATTGCTGCCGTAAAGAATGCGCAAGATACAGGCTTTGAACGATTATCAATTGATTTGATTTACGGCATTCCAACATTGACAAATGCAAAATGGCAGCAAAATATAGAGCAGTTTTTGGCCTTGGACATATCGCATCTTTCGGCGTATGCCTTGACGGTTGAGCCTAATACCATACTCGACAAGCAAATTCAAAAAGGAAAAATACCGGCGCCCAATGAGGACACCATGGCCGAACAGTATCTCATGTTGGGCGAACAACTTGCCAAGCATAGCTTTGAGGCCTACGAAACCTCGAATTATTGCAAAGACAAACATTATGCCAAACATAATTCCAACTATTGGAATTTGAGTAAATACTACGGTTTCGGAGCATCTGCGCACAGTTTTTCAGGCGTTACACGAAGCTGGACTATCGCAAATGTAGAGGCCTATATAAGCGCCGTAAACAGCGGCACTCTGTCCGTAGAAACGGAACACTTGACCGAAGTGATGCAATACAACGAATATGTGATGACCGCCATCCGCACCCGATGGGGCATTTCCGAAGCATTCATCAAAGACCGCTTTAATCCCAAAATATTAGCCCATTTTCAAAAAACCATCCCCAAAATTCCCGACGAATGGCTGAGGTTAGAAAACAATCACATCATCACAACCCCCCAAGGCGCCCTGTTCGCCGACGCCATTGCCGTGAAATTAATGATTAGCGAATAGTGAAAAATTTTAACCTCATTACCTTTTACAAACTAAACGATTAAACGCAAAAAAAACGATGCTAAAAAGCACCGTTTTTCGTGGAAGGTATCCTATATTGATCCT
>JAITVC010000058.1 GCA_031286005.1 Bacteroidales bacterium | reverse complement strand
CCATTCGCCTTTGCGCAATTCCTGCGAATTGGCAATCGAGAAATATTTACTCGCATATTTGAGGCGCACAGTCGTATCGGCATCCATCCAAACCCGCATGGCATCAAGTATTGAGCGTTTCACATAATGTTGCGCAGGATTAAGCGCTTCGATTTTTTCGTTCAAGCCAACCGATGGAATATAGCGATACGTTGAAAAAGGATAGCCCAACATCATGGAAAAATCGTTATCACGGATGCCCTTTTCCGATATGGTCAATGTTTTCTTGGCTTTGATAGGCACATTTTCGCTCGAATACTCGGCCGGTTTTCCGTTTTTATCGCCATACACACGATACAATGCAAAATCGCCCTTGTGCTGAGGCCATTTGAAATTATCCGCTTCTCCGCCAAACGCACCAATCGACACCGGCGGCGCACCTACCAAACGAACATCTTTGAATTGGTCGTACAGAAATACATACCACTTTACACCTCGGTAAACATTATGGCACATGGCTTCATACGTTGTTCCTTCCGAATACTTTTTCTCAAAATTTCCGGTTACGCGCCGCATACCCATCGTGCCAACCGGCGAACCTGCATTTTTACAGGAATCCAGATAAGCATTCATTTCATCGGTAACATCAATCACACGGCGCAGGAAAAACACCGATTTCCCTTTGATAGGAATTTCTTCCGAGCGGTTTTTTGCCCAAAACCCATTTTCCAAAATATTATTCTCAGACGTGCTGTTTTGATGAATATCGTCGTAGGCACAATGGTGATTGGTAATCATCAATCCTTGTTCGGAAATCATGCTTCCGGTGCATCCGAAATCCAATGCCACCACAGCATCGTGCAACGATGGATTGTTTTCATTATACACTTCTTTGGCCGTTAATTTGAAACCATAAGACTGCATGTTTTTTAAGTTCTGTTCTAAAAGATGAACGAGCCACATGCCTTCGTCGGCGTGGATATTGGTCGTGAAGCAGAGAGTTAGAATTAGGAAGATGTATTTTTTCATATTATTGTTTATTTCAATTAATGTAGGGGCGCGATATATCGCGCCCCTACAAATGATTACCATTTTATTATTCTTGATACAAAATTACCTTTATCGGAAATAACATGGATGATATACATGCCGTTTTGAAGTTTCTCAATATTGAATTTGGTTTTTGTCGTTGAGAACACCAATTGACTGTCAATAGTATAAACATGAATTTGTCTAACCATTACGTCATTGTCTACCGTAATGGTTACATCGCCTTTAGTCGGATTGGGCATAATGCTACACTCTACGGTTTCATAGATATTTTCATTTTTCGATGAACTGGAAGTTACCGTGACATCTACAGTATCTGTAAGGCCTAAATCAGCATGAACTACGATTTTCGTTGTACCTACAGCAATACCTTTTACAGCGCCATCATTATCCACCGTTGCAATAGTAGGATCCAAACTTATAAAAGTTACTGCTTGCTCAGCTGTTACTGGCAAAACTTCCCAAACTAATTGTTTCGAAGAATCCACCTTAATTGAGATTTCATTTGCATCAAAAGTTACGCTTTCCGCTTGGATATCTCCACCACCAACACCAAAGATTGGATAAGCAGATCTCGTTTTATCAATAGTCCAAACATTTTCAAAGTCCCAGCCCAAACCCTCATAGGTCGTTCTGCGCAAAGCTTCCATATCAGTAATAGATTGTCCATTTATACCGTTCAACGAGTCTGCAGTGAGAGCAATTTCATTTTCTCCTTTGAGCAATTTAGTAGAGATTAATCCGTAGTTGTTTCTCGCTTTTGCTGTAGCTGAACTTGCTGTTGAAATTCTCACCGGATTGCTACTGTTACCAGCACTTGTAAGAGATGGACACAAAGATACGCTATTAGATAGTGTAGCATTTGCAAAAGTCCCTGACAATCCCGTTATATTAGCGACTGTTGACGTTCCTTTTCCAACAACTGTTGCAGCTGAATAGCAATTTAATACTTTTGAATTTTGTGTAATTCCTCCAGCTAGACCCGATGCATAATTGCCAAATGCTTCAGCATAACCTAAAGCATAGCAATTTAATACTGTAGATGTATCTCGAACATTTAAAACTAAAGCAGCAGCACTATTTCCAGATGTTGCAATCACAGAGTCATTTGCCCAACTTTGTTCCAACTTACTCAGTTGTAGAGTTCCTACCAAAGCTCCTGCCTGCGCTCCTGATATAACTCTATTATTTTCACTATAACAGTTGAAAATTGTTCCTGCATAAACTCCTGCCACTAGAGAAGTCGTATTAGATAGCCCCATGAATTTTGAATTTACGATACCTAAATTTTGAATGGTATCATTAGCTACATCCGGTTTGAATCCTCCAAAAAGGGCAACATGCGAAGAATCTGGAGTTGACTTATCTACAATCAAATTGGAAATTGTATGTCCACCTCCGTTAAAACTACCTGAAAAAGCCGGTCCTAATGGAGAAATTGTATAAAAGCCTATCGGCACCCAATTTTCAAATTCCGACATATCCAAATCTTCTGCCAACAAGAAATGGCTGGTCAAATAATTGCGAACTTGATTCATTCCATACGGTGTTGTAATAACGTAAGGATCGCCTTTGGTTCCGCTTCCAGTAAAAAAATCGGCAATGGTTTTGTATGCCGGAAAATCAGTTCCCATTTTCCAAATGTTGTTAAAATCCCAATTCAACTTTGTATAAGTCGCTTCCTTGTTCAAATCGACCAATGTTTTGCTCAATCCATCCACTCCTTTTAGAGAATCTGCTGTTACGCCACCCGTTTTATTAGTGATTGTGGTCGAAAGAGCAAGATTAGATAACGCAACTGCTGTTCCTTTACCAAGAATTCGGTTTGGACTGGTCGCTGTAGCTGTACCTGTCAGATTTTCATTAATAGCAACATTATCTGACAACGATTGAAGACCTTGACTAATGTTTCCTACAATACCACCAATGTTATCTATTCCCTGTATATTCGTTGCTCGAACATAATTTTGGGAAAAAATCCTACAATTATTAACGGTACCAACCAAACCACCAACATCATTTGCAGAACCCATAATATCAATTGTTTCAACATAACTACCTGTGATGTTACATGAGCCATGTAGTTGCCCTGCTAAACCACCCAAACTACCTTTAGCAGATTTTATCATCGTGGCTTCAACATGACATTTTGAAATTGTTAATCCTGTTCCACTACCAACCAAACCGCCAACACGTTCGTCTGTACCTTCAATATCAAGATCCGTTATATTGATATTTTCCAACGATACGAAGTGTGCATAACCGACCAATCCTCCAACAAACATTTTTCCTTTTATCGTAGCTTTTTCAATAGTTACATTCTTAATTTTGCTGAAATGGTTAATTGGATTGTAATAACCAAATAGTCCTACGAAGTTTTCTGTTGAACGATCAATTGTTAAATTTGAGATTTTATAACCATTTCCATCATAAGTACCCTTAAATTGATTGGTCAAACTGCCTATCGGTGTCCAATTGGCCTCGCTTGATAAATCAATATTGGCCATTTGGACATAATTTCCAGTCATATCATTCGCAATATTTTTTAAGTCGTCAGCAGTTCTCACATAATATGTTCGCGGTGCATTAACCGAATTAACATACTGATTTTCTAAGGCCGTATAACTAAAAACAGGATATTTAAGCCATGTATCATTCGTGGTTTGATCTGTTCCTGCTATCCAAATGGTATTATCCCAGCCCAAAGTATTTACCCACCAATTTATTCCGGCTACGCTTCCTCTGGCAATATTAGCACCATGTTTTTTATCCATAGCAACATCTGCCGAAAATTCGCTAACCTGATGAATAGCTCCATTCCAAGCTATTACCATTGTTTCCAAAGCATAGTTGTCGGCACGTCCAGTGCTACTACCTGCCACGGGACCGGTTATACGTCCAACACCATAGGCAGAAGTGTTTAAACCTCCTCCTAAAACCATCTTGTTTAAAGCGACACTTTTTTGTACCTGTGTTGAATTTCCCGTAAAATTACCTACAATTCCGCCAATTGCTCCAATATTACTTCCTGCAGAAACAAAAGCAGAGCTATAACAATTTCTAATTTGTGCCGGATTTGAGGTGTTATTACAGTTTCCAACAACACCTCCAACCCAATAACCCGTAGAGGTTACACTACCTGCAGTATAACAATTTGCAATCACGTTGTTAGTTGCAGACACATTACCCACTAAACCTCCAACAGAAGTTCCAATACCGCAAGATATGTTAGCAATTGCAAAACAACATTCAATCACAGAAGCATCTATTTGACCTGCAATAGCCCCCAAGTTAACTGCTGTCGTGTGTCCTATTGCTGAAGCTGTAAGTGTCCCTTTGACCCAGCAACGTAAAATAGTGCCGTCATTCGCAAATCCGGTAATACCGCCAACAAATTGTTGACCTGAAATACTAACGGCATCCAACCCAAGGTCTTTGATCGAATCTTTTGAGACAACCGGTTTAAAATAGCCGAAAAAGCCAATATAGCTACCAATTGGAGCATCTATTATCAAATTTCTAATCACATTTCCACCACCATCAAAACTTCCGGTGAAAGGTGCTGCCAATGTTCCAACAGGAGCCCAAATTACGTCTGTTAAATCCAAATCATTCATCAACTTGTAATGGCTACCCAAATCTGTAGCCATATACTGTAAATCACTCACAGATGTAATTTGGTACGGATCTGCCTTAGTTCCACTACCCGCACCTGAAAATTGAGCACGCATTGTTCCGATGCTCATGATTGCCAGCATCGCTGATGCTACAATCCATTTGTTAATTTTTGTTTTCATAATATTATGTATTTAGGTTCATTTTTATAGTGTTGAAAAAATATAAATCCAAATTAAAAGGAAAATCCTAAGCCCAAAGTCAGAAAATTTCGAGTTTGATGTCCAAAAATATCATCCGCATTGATCGGTTTAATAAAATCATAATTTACAAAAGCATAAATTTTTGTATGGCTCTTTCTAAGATCATAGGCGCATTTTAGTTTGATTTGTGTACGCAATTTATCACATGTTAGCATATTGTATTCCAAATCAAGCATACTATGAAGTTGCCAATTTTCTGACTCCTCCAAAGTTGTTTCTTCTGCCATATAGCCTTTTCTATTTTTCTCGCCATCGCCTGTTCCATAAGCAATCTGAGGACAAATATCCAATGTCGTTCTACCGAATTTCAGATTTTTGTTGAAGCCCAAATATACTTCCGTTGTTGAGATGTCTTGAACAAATTCGTAAGGATATATTTTATATTTTTGCATTCGTTGAAACATCGAAACACCAAGATCGATTTGCCAACTAATGTCCAGCCCTTCGCGCCGTTGAAGATAGGAATAAGCTACATTTTGAGTTTCTTCGGAAGCTACGTACACATTAAAACGATCATAAGTTACCCAAACTTTATTCTGTGGCGAAATTTCTTCTTCCAACTGAAGGATTTGGTAGCCTAATAAATCTTTGCGATTGTAATATCCCGACAAGCGATGATTTTTCAGAAAATGAATAACCAAATGATCTCCAAACTGCATGGCTTCAACATCTCCAAATTGCTTGTTGTTGATTGCTGAATTTTTTTGACTACCTTCCGATTTTTCTACACCAAATTCATTATATATAGAAAATTTATCGCTCTGATAAGATATTTGAAAATGCCCATCAAATGCGTTATCCGTCTTTATTCGCTTATTATCGGTCTCGGATGCAAATGTCTCAGACAAATAAAACCAGTTTCCTCTGAATTGGTAAAAAATTTTATTTTCATTGGTCTGTATTTTGCGATATTCGATTTCTTCCAACGTTCTGTGATAACCAACATCCAGCCCCAAACTTAACGCTTTTTGATTCCATAGCCATGATGGACGAACCACAAAATCCATATAGGCATTTTCGTTACGCAAATCTTTGTTTTTGGCTCCTTTTGCAGTTGTATAATCCATACTGATGCCAATAATTTGATTTCGGGTTAAGGGGTGCGCATATTTCATTCCTGTACGAAATGTTTCCGAACGAAATTTGCCTTTTACAGAATCGGCCATAAAAAAAGGATTTGAACCAGGAATAAAAAGTCCATTCCATTGCGCACCAATACGATTTTCTAAGCTATATGTAAAATAACCCATCACAAAAGCTTTTTGAACTTTTCGAATAGCCTGTGTATGAAAACTAATTTCCGTAGTTTTTGCGGGATCGTATGGGCCACAAAAATCTCCATTCCCTTGTTTATAACTGATATTGGCTTCAGCAAACGAATTGTAATCGGGAAAAACTTTATCCAATGTAGCTAATCCGGCTGCATTTGCACTTTTTATATAGGCATTATGCCAGTCCAATTTTTCAAAACTCAAATTTGCCTTTGCTTGCTCTCCATTGGATTGAGTAAAACCATTCGAGCAAACCAACATACATGCCAAAAAAGCCATAAAAAATTTGATTCTCAATTTATCGTATTGCAACATAATCAGTATATTTTAAATTTAATCTTATGGTCTTAATGTAGGATTAGCAGGCACATCCGTAATAAAATCTTCTGCCGAATTATTCGTATCTTGATAGATTTTTTGACCGGAAGGCAATTTTTTTTGAACTTTCCGTGTTACGCAGTTTCCTTTAAACGTTTCGCTCAACAATGTGTATGACACATCCACATCAACCGGTAAGCGTTTAACAGCATCTGCAGCCCGTGCCACACATTCCACGCCATCAATAATCCAACTTTTATCAATATGATAAAACTTGGTGCTATTTTCTCCTTTTCCGGGTTCTATTTTCTGCCATGTCTCGAGATTAGCAAAATAACTGGGAAGATTTGGAATTCTATAAATCACAACAGCAGGACTACTTACCGACAATGTGTACGAATTTGGAGTTCCCAGCGTATGGGGTGCAACTCTTTCCATTGTGGTCACAGATGGATCCGGTTCATTCTGATTTTTAAACATCGTGTGATACAGTGCAAAATGTGCTTTATTCAATTTTAATGCAGATGTTGCCAAACTGGTGTGATCAACTGCATTAATTGTAAATACGGCAGATTCGCCGGGTTCCAAAGGATACGTAGTTCCATCTCCCGGAACCATGAATAATCCCAAAGGTGGAACGGCAATAGTATCTTTACCTGCCCACGAATTGTTAGTTGTACTATTATATGGATTTATTGCTCCAACCATTAAAGAGTCTAAATATTGTGTTTGGGTAGAATTGTTATATACCTCAATATATTGATCTTTCTGATAGGTACCACCAGCAACTGCTTGACAACCGCCGTAATAAATTTCGCGAATAATCAATGTGCTTAAATTTGCAAACACGACATTCAAATCTATATTTTTTTCGGAATTT
>JAITVC010000040.1 GCA_031286005.1 Bacteroidales bacterium | reverse complement strand
CCGTCTGTAACGGCCATTGAGAAGGTGCGCCAGGATGCGTGTATTACCGTAACCGGTGATGTAAACGTGGAAGGCGAAATCGGTAAAGCCACCATTCCGGCAGCAAAATGTGCCGTAGGACGTTTTCAAGTGGATTCAAAAGGTTTTGAAAACGCATGGAACACAATGTGCTTGTGGGTGGCCGAACATGGCTATCAATTTTACGGGAGCCCATACGAGTTGTATCACAACACGGAAATGGACGAAAAAGGAATTCCAACTCTATTCGATGTGGATATTTGCATTCCTGTGAGACCATTGTAGGACCAACCACCCTACCGGTTAAAAAAAAACGGCCACCAAAAGGTGGCCGTTTTCAGTTTCTCGAGGTGCATTACAAACGAATAAGTCCGTTTTTATCTGCTTCCAACAAACATGCATAGATGCCTTTTTTGTTGATTGTACGAATGGCATTAGCTGAAACACGCAACGTGATCCAAGCATCTTCTTCCGGCACGTAAAACTTCTTCGTTTGTAAATTCGGATAAAATTTACGTTTGGTTTTGATATTCGAGTGCGAAACATGATTTCCACTGATGACCTTTTTTCCGGTTAAATCACAAATTCTTGCCATAGCATTTACATCTTTACTTGTTAAAATTGGAGTGCAAAGTTACAAAAAATATTTGAAACAGCCAAATTTTTGAACAAATATTTGTTAATAGAGGTGTTTTTTATTTGATTTTAAAAAGACTACGAAATAATAAATAGTGATGAATTAGGTATGGTTTAATTATTCATTTTAACATCTTCCTACTCTCCACATCTTGCAACACCTGCATTTGCTGAATAGCAATCTCATTCAGTTTGATAAGCCGATCTCGTTGCGAGAGACTGTCGTTGATAAAAACAGCATTAATATTTTCCATATTGGAAAGACAAATCAATTCATTGATATTGGCATAATACAGATATTCCCAAATCCCTAAATATTCTATAGTAAATCATAATTCATAAATCATAAATATTTTGTATCTTTGCAAAATGAAACAAAGCGTTCTAATTTTGCTTTTTCTTTTCGCTGTTCCTTTTGTTGGTTTTGCACAATTGGATAAGCCTTTGCGTGCTGAAGTTACGGTGAGTTCAGACTATTATCCGTTTAGTCTAATCAATCTTGAAAAAAAGGGTGTTTTGCTTCATACGGCTATCGGCGATGCCAACAAAAGCACATCGGGGAATGTGCAGGATTTTCTGTTTTATGATGTTTATCTGAACCAAAAATGGCAACTTAAAACCCAGTTCCCGACTGAGTACGCCGTTATCAATCATGCTTTGGATGGCGAGGTTTTGCATCTCATTCTTCGCAATCAAATCTATCGGAGTACGCTAACGCCAACGCTTTTGATGCGTGTAAATCTGCTGGAAGGTAGTTTTGCTGTCGACACATTGTATTCGCTTTCTAAAATTCCTACTGCAGCCGGTTTTACACACCAATCCAGGGTTTGGTTAGTTCAAGTCGATCGAGGCGAATGCGCTGTGAACACAGCCAAAATAGGCGATACGCTTGTTTTTAAATACGATTTCCCCAAGTTTTCCAGTCAAGAGGTTGTGGATGCTGCATTAGATACTGTTTCGCAGAAATTGGCTGTTTTGTATGCCGACGACACACGTAGAGATGAGTTCTTTACACTCGCCATATTCGATACATTGGCCAATTTGATACATTCGAGCGAAGTTAAGTTGAACGATGAAAGCCGCCCTGTTCAAGCCAAACTAAGATTTGATAAAAAAGGCCAACTTTTTATTTATGGCACCTTCAACCTCACTTCCGAACGACAACGCACAGAAGGCCCCGACCGTCTTCAAGTGTCTACCGGTTTTTTCAATATGGCTTTTAACGGGACATCGGCACAACTTTTAAGGGTACAGAATTTTGCCGATTTTGACAGTGTTGACCAACGCTTTAGCGCCGACCAATTGCAAGTTCTGCAGCACAAACGCAACCGGCGGCAAAAGGCCTTTTCGTTAGATATTTTATCGCCTTTTCATGTGAAAATGTGGGATGACAAAAGTTTGCTGTTTGGCGAAAGCATCATGCCTCAATACAAAACTACAACGGAAACTTATTACGACTATTACGGCCGTGTGGTGCCGTATACGACTTCGGTTTTCGACGGGTACCGGTTTAACGATGCGTTTGTATGGATTTTGGATACGAACGGCATCTTGCAGAAGAACTATGTTTCCGATATTTCGACAGCACTCAACACGAGGAATTTGGCTACTAAAACCGCCTATTTTATTGGCGAAAGCGAAACCATCATCTTGTTTGCCAACGCTACTAACGTTTTCTACAAAACGCTTCTGCCCTATGAAACATCTTATCAAACCTTAAAACTTCAACCACTTCACCGTGGCGACAAAGTGGTTGAAGATACCGATTCTCGGATTTTACAGTGGTATGACACACATTTTTTGGTTTACGGCTATCAAACTATTCAAAACAATAATTTGAGGGGCTCCACCAAGCGCATCATATTCTACCTTTCTAAGGTATCACTGGATTAAGGATTTTTCGTTTGCTTCGTGGCACCATCAGTTTGAAGCCAACGCCATGCACATTTTGCAAATCAATCTCCGGGTCGTCTCGCAACACCTTACGCAGTTTCGTGATATAAACGTCCATACTGCGTGCATTGTAAACCGAGTTTTCTTGCCAAACTTTCGTCAATGCAATACCTCGGTACACAATCTCGTTTTGATACTGGCACAGCAACCTCAACAAATCGCTCTCTTTCGGCGTAAGTTTGATTTGTTGAACAGGTGTGATGATTAATTGTAAATCGTAATCAAACGTGAGTCTTCCGAGCGCAAACGTTTGGCGTTCGTGATACTTCGTAGCTTCAATACGACGAACAATGGCTTGAATGCGAAATGTCAGTTCATCCATGCTGAACGGCTTTGTGATGTAATCATCGCCGCCAACCTGAAAGCCCCGCAAGCGGTCTTCTTCCAGATTTTTTGCCGTAATAAACAGAATCGGCACGGAAACATTACTCTTGCGAATTTCTTTTGCAAGCGTAAAGCCGTCTTTTTCGGGCATCATTACATCGGTCAAGCAGAAATTGTACTGACCGGTTTGAAACGCTTCCAAAGCGTCGTTGCCATTTTGTGCTAAAAAGCACGAATAACCCTTAGCCTCCAAATAGGTTTGAAGGAACGGGCCGAAGTTTTGATCGTCTTCGGCGAGCAGAATTTTGATGTCATGTGGAGTTTTCATAAATTTGTTATTTAAGGTTTACACCCTATATAACGCTCAAGGGTCGATTTTCGTATACGATTGTTAATAACTTATTATAAAAATTGTGCCACCTTTGAGTTTACTTTCCGCCCAAATCTGGCCTTGGTGCTTGGTTACCACCGATTTGACGTAGCTTAATCCCAAACCGAAACCTTTTATGGCATGAACGTTTCCGGTGGGAATTCGATACAAGGTTTCAAAGATTTTCTTAATTTGCGATTTGGGAATACCGATACCATTGTCCGAAAACCGGATTTCGATGCCTTTTGGTGTATCGTTGGTTGATATTTCAATGATTGGCGTCGTATTACAGTATTTATTCGCATTATCAATCAAATTTGAAAATGCATGGACATGATGAACTAAATCGCCATTAATCAAATCATTTTTAGCATCTAAATGCGTGATAATACGGCCGTTTTTATGTTTAACTTGAAAATCCATATTCTGAACGGCTTCTTCAATCGCTTCGTGAATGTGCATCGGTTGTTTGTTCATCAGCAATTGTCCGCGTTCCAACTTGGAAACTTCGATAATATATTTGCTCAAATCCTTCAGCCGTTCGTTTTCTTGCTTAATTAAATTCGTGAAACGGGTTAGATTGGCCTCACTCTTTTCCATATCCGGATCTTCCAACGCTTCACAAACCAAAGCAATAGTCGAAATCGGCGTTTTAATTTCATGCGTCATATTGTTGATGAAATCCGTTTTTATTTCAGACAGTTTTCGATTTTGAAACATTTTTACCAACGCATAAGCATACACCAACACAATGCTTGCAACCAAAATCAGCGAAAGCATCAACAAAGCGAAAACTCGCGAGAAAATAACATGTTTGATGTCCGGAAAATACAACACCAAATAATGCGCATTTTGGTCATTATCCGAAGAAAAAATTTTATAAGTGAACTTACTGTCGAGCAACTTGGACTTATAGCGACCGGTTTTCTGCACAATCAATTTGTTGTGCAGGGTACTGAAAACGCCCCATTCGCAACGGGTTTGGATATTCTTTCGAGCGAATTGCCTACTCAATAAAGAATCAATTGAATATGGATTTACACGACTGACAAACGGCTTGGAGTTTTGAAAACCGGCCACTTCTTTCAACAGTTCATCCGCCAATTGGGATTTATGCAGATAATTGTCTCGCTCTTCTTTTAATTGGCTGTAGATGCGCTGAATGTTTCGTGCCGATTGCTTTTGCTCACGAAGATTGCGTACAACTACAGGTGGATTTTTTTCCTCTTCCTCCTCTTGCAGCTCTGCCGTGCTGTCTTGCTGAATAATCAGTCCGGTTTCGTCGTCCATTGACGACAAAATATTCTGTATATTTTGTTCAAAACGCACGTCCGGATTTTGAATTTGCAGATTCTCCATATACACATTCAGAGAGTCAATGCGATTAAGAATAGACTTTCGACGATTTTGAGTTTTGAATTGAGCGTTAATCTCGTTTTTTTCGAGTTGCAGAATAAAGGCCTCTGCCGCTTCCGAAACCTCCGAATTAAAGTTTACCTCACTTAATTTAAACGCATTACGAATCCATATTCCTTGAATAAGAAGCAAGGTAATTAGCGAAATAGACATCGCTGCTGCAATGGAATAAAGGATGTGTTTAGACATTTGTTTTGCAAAGATACAAAAAAAATGAAAAATGGAAAAAATCCCAAACAAAAAACTTAAAAAATATTAATGTTTCTTGGCGCAAGCAATCACAGATATTGTGCCACAGTGTGATTGTTGGCGATGTAGCGGATTAAATAAATAGTTTCGCCATTGTCGAGATATTTTGTAAAGAAAACGTACCACGATGTTTGTTTATTTTTTTTGAATGTGGCGTAATGCATATCTTTTCCATACCGGTCGAAGTATTCAGGTGCCGATTTGTATGAGTGGCGGGGTAAACTTCCCGTAATATTTTTAATCAATTCTATCACATATTCTCGTGCCGATTCTCGAAATCCGAAATATTCTTTCTTGTGAAGAATAAATATGAGATTATTTAAGTATTGTTTTACCTCCGGTGTTGCTAAAACTCTATTTCTCGGCATACAATTCATCAATAAATTTGAGAGTACTATTGAGAAGTTCATCCATCGTAATCGCTCTGCGCAAATCCTCATCCGGTTCAAGAATAAGTTGTTCCGATTGATAAGGCTGCACGCTATCTCTACGTAACGTATCATACGCATAAGCAAGCGCCGGATCTTCAACAAAAGAATCTTGTTTCGGATTGATGTTGTATGGTTTCTTATTAGGCATTTTGTTTCGAGTTTTACATAGTTTTACACCACAAAGATACGAAAAAAATTAGAATTAGTAA
>JAITVC010000255.1 GCA_031286005.1 Bacteroidales bacterium | reverse complement strand
TATTCAAATACTTATCGGTACACATGCACTGATTGAAGATGCGGTGCAATTTCAGAAACTCGGTCTTTGCATCATTGATGAGCAACATCGGTTTGGTGTGGCACAGCGTTCAAAACTTTGGGCTAAAAGTCAATTTCCACCGCATATTTTGGTGATGACGGCAACGCCTATTCCCCGCACCCTCGCAATGACGCTTTATGGCGACTTGGACACATCTGTGATTGATGAACTACCTCCCAATCGTAAACCCATCCAAACCCTACATCGATACGACAATTCACGTCTTAATATGTATGCCTTTCTCAAGCAGGAAATCCGCAAAGGGCGACAGGTTTATGTGGTCTATCCGCTCATCAAAGAGTCCGAGAAATTGGATTTAAAAGATTTGGAAGAAGGTTATTTTACCATGTGTGCGGAATTTCCCCGTCCGGAATTTCAAGTCAGCATTTTGCATGGTAAAATGCCGCAAGCTGAAAAGGATTTGGGTATGAAACTGTTTGTGGAGAATAAAACACAAATCATGGTTTCAACAACCGTTATTGAAGTAGGTGTGGATGTGCCGAATGCTTCGGTGATGGTAATTGAGAATGCCGAACGGTTTGGGCTTTCCCAGCTACACCAGCTGCGTGGACGCGTGGGACGCGGCGCAGACCAAAGCTATTGCATTCTGATGTCTCATCACAAATTGAGCAATGAAGCCAAACAGCGCATTGATACGATGGTAAAGACCAACGATGGCTTTAAAATTGCCGAAGTTGACTTGCAATTACGTGGCCCCGGCGATATTCAAGGTACACAGCAAAGCGGTGCGTTGAATTTCAAATTGGCCGATTTGGTCAAAGACGAACGTATTATTCGTGCTGCACGTGTGGCTGCAGAACAGGTACTGAATACCGACCCGGATTTAACCCAACCTCAACACACAGAATTAAACCGCTATCTTCGCCATGTGTTTGGTGGAACAGTTTGGTCGAAAATTTCGTAAAGGGCACTTTTAGTAATATTGCAAAAAAAAAGATAAAAAAATTTGGTCAGGTCAAAAAAAAATAGTATCTTTGCAGTCCCGTTTGAAAAAACGAAAAGGAGGTTCGGTAGTTCAGTTGGTTAGAATACGTGCCTGTCACGCACGGGGTCGCGGGTTCGAGTCCCGTCCGGACCGCAAAAAGTCTCTCAAAATTTGAGGGACTTTTCTTTATTACAAGGTTGCTATAATATGTAGATTGCCAAGAACATCTTGGTTAAAATTCAACTGTCTTTTTCCGACATAAATCCAAATAATCGCAGTATCTGCAATTGGCAGACGTTTCTGTGGCACAAAATGCCGTGTCGGGATTGAACATTTCACGTAATACAGCCGTCAAATAATTCTCTAATTCGGCGGAAATTTCAATAAAATCATTCGGTAAAAACGAAGGCGAATAATCGGGTTTGTGTGCTTCGTGAATGTGTAGCAAACACGGTAAAATGCGACGGTTTTCGGATGTTTTGGAAATGAGCAGACTGTAAATTAATGCTTGCACATAATTGCGGTTTTCCGTAATCTTTTTTTCATCGAAGAGGTCTTGCAGTTTGTCGGTTTTAAGCATTTTCAAACGTCCGCCGGTTTTGTAATCTACGATGCGCAAATAGCCGTTGATAGTATCCATCCGGTCGATATAACCACCTATTTTTATGGATACATCGTCGATAGTGAGAACTTCAGAAATCTTCTTTTCCATCGCTAAAAGAGAGAATGGCGCTTGTGCCATGTCCAATTTTATCAGACGTTTCAAGTTATCGCTTAGCAATCGGCGTGCGATTAATTCTTCGCCCGAATATACTATATCGGTTATGTTTTTCTCATACATAAATGCCCTGTCTACGATAGCTTCTCGCCGAGCGTCATCCAAATAAGGCTTCAAATCATCGGAATCGATTAAACTCTCTGGAAACTCTATAAACTTCTTATTCTCATCAAGATTCAACTGATTGGTTATTGTTCTATACAAAACCTCTGCGCTTCGATGAAACCATGTGCCAATAGCTGCACTATCTAAATCCGCAACATCGGGCTTTATCGCTTCCAAACCGATGACGTAACGCAAATAGAATTTCAGTTTACACGTTAAAAATGTATTGATGGCTGACGGCGACAAACCTGTGCTTTTTGCATCCGGGTTGTATTTCTCTAATAAAATCCGTCTGATGTCCGGCGTTGCAGAAATATCTATTTTTCGTGGTTGTTGCAATTCCACAGCGGATGTTGACAAGGTTTGATGCTCTATTTCAAATCCGTTCTCAATCATTAACTGCAACATAAACCGACTCATTTCGCCACGATTCAAGCCTTCTGTCGCAGTGTTATAAACCAAGACAACCTGTTCTGCCCGTTGCATCAATCGGAAGAAGTAATACGCATACACGGCGGTTTTGTGTTCGGGAATCGTCATACCGAACGCTTTTCGCAAGGTGTATGGAATAAAAGAGCCATCGTTTGCCGATTTGGGCAACATGCCTTCGTTTACCGAAAGCATAATCACGTTCTTGAAATCCAAGTTGCGTGTTTCCAAAACGCCCATAATTTGTGTGCCCAAAACAGGTTCGCCCAAAAATGGGACGGTCAACATACTCAGCATTTGGTTTATCAAGCGTTGCAGGCTTTGCTGCGATAATTCCAATTGGTGATTTTGGATTAAATCCACCATGCGATTCAATTGTAGAACGACCCGAAAAGTGGCTTCTTGATACAATTGGTCAATCGTTGTTGCATCGGATTTTAATTCGGACTTCAAACTATCAATAAGCTCCAAAAGCGTGTCTTGGGGATGTTTGGCACTATTGGCCTGTGATGCTAAGAATTGTTGCACTCGGCCGGCAATCGGCGTTTGATTTACCGGATAACCCATCGTGATATTCGCCGCATCTTCATCAGATAAGGCCGAAATTAAAGGCATCAAAAGTTGTTCGTTGCACAGCACAATAGCGTTCTCTGAGCTTTCCATGCTCGCACTTTTAAATGTTTTTAACCATTCATTGGCATAGCGTGTTTGTGCATTTTCGGTTGACGAGGCAACAAATGTCATCCGTTTGGTCTGCTGCGATGTTTCAAAACTATTGAAAATAGAAGGATCGCTCAAAGCATTTATAAAGTTCTGCAAATTGCGCTTGATGAAGCGGCCTGCCTCGTGGTTTGGAATCTTAAAGAAACTCTCGTCATAATCCCAATAAAACAGGGCGTTTTGTGTATCTCTAAAAAATTTGAATAACGTTTCTTCCGCTGTATTCAATACATTGAAACCGACAAATACATAATTCTTATAGGGCAATTCTATGGTTTGCTTATTGAGGGTATGCTCAATCACATCACGCATCAACAAACCTTCGTATGCCAAATTTTGCGATTTTAGAACCTGCGTAAATTGGTCGTAAATATCGCCTAACACAGACCAAATTTGAATAAACCGTTCTTTTAGTTGACTGTTTTTCTGCGGGTCGAAGTTAACAAAGAATTGATTCAACACACGGATTTGTTCTTCCGTCAAATATTGCAGAGGATTCTCCATGGCTTTTATGCCTTGCACATTCTGAAACAACTGTCCGGCATTGACCAAATGCTTGTCCAAATCGTCAAAATCACGCAACACCACTTCGCCCCAAAAATAAAATTCATCAAACGGCTCGTTAGTTTGCACAAACCGGTTATAAATCTTGTGCAGGATGACGTTCAGCAAAATGGGATCGGCTATTTGCAGCGTTGAAAATTGCGACCAAAGTTCATTAATCGCAATATAGTTCGGAGACCAAAACGGACGTTGCAAACTATCGTAAAGGTGTTTATCAAAAAACACTGATGCCCGTTTATTGGGGAAAATAATCGCCGTTTCGGATAAATCTAATCCTCGTGCAATCAAGTCTTCGGCCACATATCGTAAGAATGGTGTCATAGTCTAACGTTAACCCAAGATTTGCAGTTTGGCAAATTTGGTGAGCAAGGTCTTTTCACCTGCAATATCAAATACAACAACTATCTTTTCGCCGTTTTGTTCTGTGGATTTTATCACACCCTTGCCAAACTTCTCGTGATGCACCAATTTTCCGGCCTGCAAATCGCCTATTGACGCATTCGATTGTTCCGGTGCGGGCGTATATTTGGCCTGCGACATTGAGACCAAATTCCGAGGTTGTTGGGGTTGCGATGGTATTGCAGAAACGGTATTGCGGGTATCGTCTTTACGTTCGATTTTGCTGAAGTTTGAGCCCAATGTGCGCTTCGGCCGATTAAACATCTCATAAGATTCCATTCTATCGAAGACATCGGCCTTTTTCAACACTTCGG
This sequence comes from Bacteroidales bacterium, assembly GCA_031286005.1. Next base: position 3,304 of record JAITVC010000255.1, on the reverse strand, counting down.
GATGATCCAAATACGAGGATTCTATTTCATCCAAGAAACGACTTGGTTCGCAAAACGTGTATTGTCCCCAAATAAAGCGGTTTTCGGCGAATGACAGAAATAGTTTCTTCTCGGCACGGGTAATGGCCACATAAAACAAACGCCGTTCTTCTTCCAATTCATGCCGTGTGTTGACCGACATGGATGATGGAAACAAGTTTTCTTCCATGCCTACCACAAAGACATTGGGAAATTCAAGTCCTTTTGCTGCGTGAATGGTCATGAGTGAAACTTTGTTCTTATCCTCATCCTTGTCGGCGTCGGCATCGGTAAGCAGAGCAATGTTCGACATAAACTCATCCAATGTTCGCAGAGCATCGACAACGAACGAAATCTCACCCGTGTCTTCATTAACCACTTCCTGTTCGGTAAGCGTAAAGTCTTTTACAGCATTCAAAAGTTCATCCACATTTCGCAAACGCATTTCCGCTTCAAGCGTGTCTTCTTCATTAAAGGCGGTTTTGATGCCCGACGATAACCAAATTTGCGTGGCCATCTCAAAGGCTTCGGTGGTTTTGATTTGCACGTGCAGACTTTGAATTTTTATGGCAAAGGCTTCCAATTTAGCACGTGTTCCGCTATTCAGTTCATTGCCTTGCAAACTTGGTGTTGATACCACATTCCACAACGGCACCTGTTTTTCATCGGCCAGCACACGCAATCGTTCGATGGTGGTTTGTCCAATTCCCCTTGCGGGATAATTAATCACACGCAGCAGAGCCTCTTGGTCGTTCGGATTTACGGCCAACCGAAAGTAGGCCAACACGTCTTTGATTTCCTTGCGTTGATAAAAACTTTGTCCGCCATAAATACGATACGGAATATTGAGTTGGCGCAAGGCGTCTTCAATCGAACGGGATTGATTATTGGTGCGGTAAAGCACGGCAAAGTCGCTGTTCTTGGACTGATCGTTCATCTTGGTTTCAAAGATGCGCTGTGCCACCAAGGTGCCTTCGGCCTTGTCGGTGTCGCATTTCGAGAGATGGATTTTTTCGCCTTCGCTATTATCTGTCCAGATTTCTTTGCGGATTTGGTCTCTATTCTTTGAGATGATAGAGTTGGCTCCATTTACAATCGTTTTTGTAGACCGATAATTCTGTTCCAATTTATAGGTTTGGAACGACGGATAGTCGGATTTGAAGTTGAGAATATTTTGAATATTTGCCCCCCGAAAGGCATAAATGCTTTGCGCATCATCGCCCACTACACAAATGTTTTGGTGTGCCGCCGCAAGTTTCTTTACTATTAGATATTGCGCATAGTTCGTATCCTGATACTCATCCACCAAGATATATTTGAATCGCCGCTGATATTTGGCCAGCACCTCCGGGAAATCGCGCAACAGCACGTTCATGTTGAACAGCAAATCATCAAAATCCATCGCCGACGAACGGCGTAATTTCTCTTGATAAATCGTATAAATCTCGCCAAGCATTGGTTTCTTCATGGCTGCATCTTGCGAGCGAAGTTCGGAGCTGTGCATGTAGTCGGCGGGCGACATAAGGCTACTTTTCGCACTCGAAATGCGGCTCAACACTTGACTTGCCGGGTAGGCTTTCGGGTCGAGATTCTGTTCTTTGACAATCGAGCGAATTAAACTTTTACAATCATCCGTATCGTAAATCGTGAAATCTTTGGGATAGCCCAAACATTCGCCATCCACACGCAAAACGCGCGCAAAGATGGAGTGAAAAGTACCCATCCAAACGCTTTTGGCTTCTGCGCCGATAAGGTTTGCAATACGCTCCTTCATCTCTTTGGCGGCTTTATTGGTAAAGGTTAGCGCTAAAATATTAAATGGGTCAACATGGTGTTGCAACAAGTTCGCAATGCGATACGTCAGCGTGCGTGTTTTGCCTGAGCCTGCACCGGCAATAATCATAATCGGTCCGTCAATATGCGCAGCAGCTTGGGCTTGTTCAGGGTTCAGTTCGGAAAGGAAATCGGTCATAATAAAAGAAGAAAGCGCAAAGTTACAAAAATTTCTCTAATTCCCCAAATCATAATAGCCTGTTGACATTTTTTCTGCAAATTCACATAAAACTTTTGACCTGTTCGAGCACTTAATTTGCCAACTTTATAAACTCTACAATCCTCTCCACAAGTTCTTTATTTATTGGGGTATTGGGGTTGTTGTAGCTGTCGGAGCCTTGTTCGTTTATGTTTGTGGATTGGCTATTTTTCAACACATGATTCATCCCTTTGATGATAAATTTTTGAGATTTGGGATTAGCTTGATGCAGCAGTTCTGCTTCTTTTTCCGAAACCTGAATATCCATATCGCCTTGAAGTATCATAGTCGGTATTTTCAAAGTAGCAATCTCTGCCTGTGGATTGTACTTAAACCATGAAATCATATATGGCTGCACACTCGGACGAAAAAGCGAATACAGTGTCGGCGGGACACCCTCCAATAGGTTACCTTCTTTAAGTTGGTCGATGTACGAAAATATTTGACTCCTAAGCGAGTCCGGCAGACCGATAAGTTGCTTGGTCAGTTGCTCTTTTAAGATTACATCGGCAGAGACTCCAACTCCCGCAAGAGAAATAAACTTTGACACCTTTGGGTTATCTTCGCCGGCAACCAACCCGATAAGAGAGCCTTCACTATGTCCGATAACAACGATTTCAGAGAACTGCTCTTTGTTAGCCAGATACTCTATCCAGCCACGGGCATCTTTAACATAATCGTCAAAACGTAGTTGTTCTTCTGTTTGCTGACACACACTTTGAGCGATAAGTCGTTTATCGTACCGCAAAGTCGCAATTCCGTGTCGACTCAATGAATCGGACAACATCTTGTAACTATTGTTCGTCATCATCGGATTGTTACCATTCCTGTCTGTTGGACCAGAACCTGCAATAATCAGTGCAACAGGTATTTTCTCTGTTGTTTGTGGAACGGTCAATGTTCCATAAATGTTACACTCACCAGCATTCAAAATCACGCTGTCCTGCTTTGCCATTGTTTGTGCTAAACCGATTGCATTAAACATTACCACTGCTGACCATAAATACATAAATCTTACATCTATAAATTTCTTCATTATTTTTTTTGTTCTCATTATGATTATGTTTTTAGTTTTTGCTGCAAAGATACAAAAAATTTATGATTTATGGATTATGAATTATTTGTGATTAGTGAAAAGTGATTAGTGAAGGATTGCACGATAAAATTGGAAAGTGGCACGATAAATGGCAACGTAAATGATACAGTAAATCTTGAAATGATACAGTAAACGATACAGTAAATGATACAGTAAAT
>JAITVC010000227.1 GCA_031286005.1 Bacteroidales bacterium | reverse complement strand
CCACACCTCGTACCTTTAATCATCATCAGCCTAATCCTATCCCTCGCATTCGGCTATATTCTGAAACAATTTACAGACTCCCCCATCCCCTATTCCGACGGATTAACAACCGGTTTCAGCGCAGTAGCCACATGGATGCTCACACAAAAAATCATTAAACATTGGTATTTTTGGATTGTAATTGATCTTTTTTGCGTACCTTTGTATGCGTCGCAAGGACTTTACCTCACGGCAATTCTATTTTTTGTCTACTTCATCATGTCAATTATCGGCCTTCAACAATGGAAAAAAGATTTACAACAAACGCTCTAATTCTCGCCAACGGCGAATTTCCAAAGAACCAATTTGTATTAAACAAATTGCGTTCGTGTACGGGCGAGGCACGGTCATTGAGCGAAGTCGAAATGAGCCTCGCCCCAACGATAATCTGTTGCGACGGCGCCGTACAAAAATTATTGAACTTCGGATTAGAACCCGATATTATCATAGGCGATTTAGACAGTATCTCCGAAGACCTTAAACGCCGATTCGCCCATATTCTCGTTCAAAACCCCGACCAAGAAACCAACGATTTAACCAAAGCCGTTCAGTTCTGCCTGCAAAACGGCATCCACACCGTAGAAATATTAGGCGCCACCGGACTTCGCGAAGACCATACCCTCGGCAACATCTCGCTTTTGGCAAATTATGCTGAGATGTTGACTTCCGTAAAACTATTCACCGATTACGGCGTTTTCACAGCCATTTCAAAGACCACCACCTTCGAGAGCTTCCCCAATCAAGCCCTTTCCATATTTTCCATCACACCCCAAACCGTGATAACCACCCAAAACTTGGAATACAACGTCCAAAACCGCCAATTCCGCTCATGGTGGGAAGGCACCCTCAACCGCTCCGCCAACAATTTCTTTACCATCGAGATGGATTTAGGAAAATTAATCATCTTCCAAGCCTATTCATAACCTGACAAAATGTCAGGTTTTTTTTATCCGTTTCAATAAAAAAATGCCAAAATAACGCTAAAAAGTGTCATTTTTTCATATAGTCATCCTGTATCCTTCCTGTATGGTTTCTGTATGCTTCCTATATCAAAAATCTTGTCCGTCAAGGACGACGTTTTTCAGACTGACAAATTGTCATGATTTGGTTTATTGTTAATAAATTTATCTACTTTTAATTGTTAATGTTTAATTATTTTTCGTATCTTTGCAACCAATGAATTTTTAATCAAAAGTGTATGAAAACTAAAATTCCAATCAGATTTTTTGTCATAACCTTTTTGTGGTCTTGGTTATGTTTTTTTGGTGCTATATGGACTGAACAAAGCAGTTCTCAAAGTGGTGCATTTTCCTTACTGTTCATTATGGCGTTTTTCGGGCCTGCAATAGGGGCATTGATTTCAATACGTACCACAAAGGGAAAAGGAGCGATTAGAAAGTTTCTTAAATCATTTCTATCTCTCAATTTTGGGTGGAAAGTATGGTTATCCATTTTTCTCGTTTTAGGCTCTGTTTCTATAATTGCATGGTATTTACCGGAATTATTTGGTGCGGAAAAATTACCTTACAACATCCCACCCATTTATATGCTCCCCATGTTTTTATTGATGATGATATTTCTCAGCGGAGGGCAGGAAGAGATTGGTTGGCGAGGCTATATCCTACCATACCTCGAAAAACGATTTGGGTTGATGACCGGCACTTTGATACTTGGCGTAATATGGGCTATCTGGCATCTCCCGCTATGGTTTTCAGAGGCTGTCAACCAAAGCTATATGAACTTCTTTGCGTTTATGCTCTTGGTCATAGGCGCATCCTACTTTTTTTCGTGGATTATTGCCGCCTCAGGCAATCGCCCGATGTCAGGCCTTGTTGTACACGGATTATTCAATGCTTCAACCTCTTTTTTCCCAAATATCATTAAGGTTGACGGTGCAAATCAAGAACGGTTTTGGCTATACAGTATCCTAATGTTCATCGTTGGCATAATTGTTATCTTGTTAAGGACAACAAAAGCAAAAAAAGTAGCGCTTGATGCTTAAATTTATCTACTTTTAATTGTTAATTTTTAATTATTTTTCGTATCTTTGCAACTTTGTTAACAAATAGTATTTCTATGAACAACGTTATCCTATTGTCTTTTATAGCACTTGCAGTGATTGCTGCTGTTTCGGCCATTATCTTATATTTTGTGGCCAAAAAGTTCCGAGTAGACGAAGATTCTCGTATTGATGTGATTGCCGATTTATTGCCGGGTGCCAACTGTGGCGGCTGTGGGTTTGCCGGTTGCCGCAATTTTGCCGAAGCCATTGTCAAACAAGGTAATCTGGAAGGCCTCCTCTGCCCCGTTGGAGGGTCTGCCTGTATGGAAACCATTGCCCCTGTTTTAGGTGTCGAAGCCAGCATCGAGGAGCCGAAAGTGGCCGTAGTGCGCTGTTCCGGAAATAAAGTCAACTCGCCTCGCAATGTCGATTTCGAGGGATTTCAAAGTTGCCGATTTTCGTATAATCTCTATACCGGTGTAACCGGATGTCCGCACGGCTGTGTTGGTTTAGGCGATTGCACACGGTCGTGTCAGTTCGATGCCATTTATATCAATGAAGAAACCGGTTTGCCCGAAGTTAACGACGATAAATGTGTGGCCTGTGGCGCTTGCGTCAAAGCCTGTCCGCGCGGTGTAATTCAATTGCGATACAAGGGCAAGAAAGACCGCCGTATTTTTGTATCCTGCATCAATAAAGAAAAAGGCGCTTTGGGCAAAAAACATTGCTCCGTCGTATGCATCGGTTGCGGCAAATGTCAAAAGGTATGCGAATTCGGCGCAGTTACCGTACAAAACAATTTAGCCTACATCGACTATACCAAATGCCGATTATGCCGCAAATGCGCCTCAGAATGCCCTACCGGCGCCATCCACGAATTGAATTTTCCCGCACGGAAAGTTGTTGAAGAAACGAATGAAAGGTAATAATAAAATGTATAAATCAATAACCGAAACTTATAAGGGGTATAGTATTATGAGTGCGCTGGTGTTGAGGAATTATTTGTATCAAATGTAAAAAAAAGATAAAAATATGTCAAAAGAAATAAAAGAAAAAGACCTTATGTTAGAAGGCGCAAAAGAAGAAAACCTTTACGAAGGCGAAGACGAAAATCAGGAGCAGGATATTAGTTTCACTGAATACGAAATATCAGTATCTCCGAATGATTTTAATATTAGTACATTGGACAGTTTTATGAATCAAGGTATTTTTGAGATACCCGGATTTCAACGAAACTATGTTTGGGATATAAAACGAGCATCTAAACTTATTGAGTCGCTACTTATTGGCATCCCAATTCCTCAACTCTTTTTGTATGAACAAAGAAAGAATAACTTTTTAGTTATTGATGGACAACAGCGTCTTTTGACTATTTATTTTTTCAAACAAAAGAGATTTCCTCGAATGGAAAAGAGA